>JAQUKI010000238.1 GCA_028719225.1 Fidelibacterota bacterium
TCAAACAAATCCTCGTGTTTTTGAATATTGGCGATTTCCAAAACTTCCTGCCCGGATAATATGATATTTCCTTTAACATCGGTGGATTGAACGGAAAACAGATTTGTATATTCGCACCAGGCAATGGCAGCATAGCCGATTCCCGATCCAAGTAAAAGAATGAGGAAGAGCCAGATGAATTTTCGAAAGCGCCGTGGGGACGGTTTTTCATCGGCTTGGACAATCGTCCGAATATGAAGAGGCGCCGGCGCCGGTTCGTTTGGTTTGAATAGTTCTTCGTTTTCCATCGATATCATTTTAAAAAAGAATCAGGGTTCTCATGGAATAATCACAGACCGATTTGGCGTTGCTAACGTTGGTGTGAAACGGGTAAGACTGAATCCGGCTTCGCCGAGAATTCGTAAACAGAGCCAGCAGGTTACCCCCCAAAAAGATGAGAACCCTGAATTGTTGTTTGCTTTTCATTTTATTTCTATCGCTCATTGCATTCAAATTTTTTTGATAATCTTTTTGAAATTTCCGGTAGTAATCGGTTGACATCGCCCGCTCCCAGAGAAACGATCATATCGCCTTTTTTCGCGATGGATTCGACAAACTCAGGAACGCGGATTTTTTTTTTGATATACTCAACAGCCGGATGTCCGATCTGCTTAGCAGCATCTGCAACGATCTTTCCGGTGATTCCTTCAATCGGTTTTTCGCGCGACGGGTAAACATCCAGGATGACGGCAACATCGGCGAGCATTAGCGCCGAAGCGAAATCCTGATAAAAATCTCGCGTTCTTGTAAAAAGATGCGGCTGAAAAACTGCAATGATCCGGCGATTCCAGCCCGATTTCGCGGCATTCAGTGTCGCGCGGATTTCTGTCGGATGATGCCCGTAATCATCGACGAGCATAAAAAGATCGTTTTCTTCGACGATCTCAAATCTCCGGCGAACGCCTCGGAATTTCGACAAACCGCTGGAAATAACATCGAATGGAATGTCATTTTTCCATGCCACGCCGATTGCCGAAAGCGCGTTCTTCACATTGTGAATGCCGGGAACGAACAGGCGAATGTGTCCGTAAAGTTTATTCCGGATGATAACGTCGAAAGAACTTTCACCTTTTCCCATGACGACCCGTTCCGCCCGAATATCGGCGTCGGCATCGAGTCCGACGGTCACAACCGGTTTTTTCAAATCGGGAAGAATTTTCCGAACCGACTTTTCATCGATGCACGCGACAATCGAACCAAAAAACGGAGTCTCATTCGCAAATTGCATAAACGTTTTCTCGATTTCTTCAAGGCTGTCATAACAGTCGAGATGTTCTGCTTCGATTGTCGTAATGACCGTATCGGTCGGATAGAGTTTGAGGAACGAGCGATCGAATTCGTCGGCTTCTACGATGATAACATTGCCTTTTCCCGAGCGTGTCGTCGTACCCAGTGTTCCGACGATTCCGCCGGCGATGATGACCGGATCCGCGCCGGCTTCGATGAAGATTTGCCCAATCATTGAAGTCGTTGTTGTTTTGCCGTGTGTGCCGCTAATAGCGATGCGCGTCGGCTTGAGTTTGAAAATTTCTCCGAGCATTTCAGCACGGCGGATCACTGGAATTTGCCGTTCCAGAGCGGCTACCCGTTCCGGATTGTCCGGTTGAACCGCGGATGAGTAAACAACGACATCGCAATCCGGGACGTTTTCTTTGCGATGCCCAACAGATGTCGGAATTCCGAGTGATTCAAGACGATATGTATTTTCCGAAGCGTTCATATCTGAACCGGTAATATCGAAACCCCAGTCTTTGAGCAATTCGGCGATTCCGCACATACCGATACCGCCGATACCAATGAAATGAATTTTTCGGGTTTTTTTAAAGATTGTGTTCAACATATTCCAATATATCGTCAATAATGAGTTTTGCAGAATCCGGTCGCGCCAGTGCAAGCGCATTTTTTGACATCTGATTTATTTTTTCCGCATCTTGTAAAATGGTTTTCAGCTGGTCGCCAAGTTTTGTCGTGCTCAATTCGCTCTGAAGCACAACAGTTGAAGCGCCTGCAGATTCGAAGTTTCTTGCGTTCATTTCCTGATGATTTCCCGCCGCGGTTGGCAAAGGAATAAGAATGGATGGTTTACCATACAGGCAAAGTTCTGCCAGCGTCAATGCACCTGCGCGGGAAACGACGACATCCGCCGCCGAGTAAGCGATTTCCATTTCGTGGATGAATGGTGTGATGTAAACCGACTGCAGGTGACCGAATTCTGCTTTCAATTCCTCATAATCGCTTTGCCCGGTCTGCCAGATGATCTGAAAATCATTGGTTTCGAGATATTCGGAAATGTGCTCGGCCCAATGCCGGTTAATTGCCCGCGATCCCTGACTTCCGCCGAAAATCAACAACGTGCGTTTATTCAATTGTAATTCAAAAAACCGGATCGCCTGGTCTTTGGGTATATTTTTTAGTGTCCGGCGAAGTGGTGTCCCGAGATAACGGGCGCCTTCCAATTTGCTCACTGTCTCTTCAAACGAGACATAAATCCGGCAGGCTTGCTTGGCCAACATCTGAGTCGTCGCACCGGGATGTACATTTTGTTCATGAATAAAAAACGGGATTTTCATCCATGAAGCGACTCTCAGCGGTGGTCCCGCTGTGAAGCCGCCGGTGCCGATGGCAATGTCCGGCCGGAATTTTTTAAGGATGAAATAGGATTGAAACAGGCTTACAACCAACCTGACCGGAAATAAAAGGTTGATGCCGATGTCGCGAAATGTCAATCCGCGTTGAAATCCACGAATCCAGATGGGTCTGAAATCATACCCGGAATTTTGTAAAATCCGTGATTCGATGCCGCGCTGTGTTCCGATAAATAAAAATTCAATCTTGCCAATCTCTTCATGGCGGGTTTTCAATTCCTGAACCAGTGCAATGGCTGGAAACAGATGTCCGCCGGTTCCGCCACCGGTAACCATAACCTTCAACGCGATATCGTTAAATTCATTATCCATTCAGTATCACCAGATTTGTAGGTTTTTTAGGCGGCAATGCCTGCCGTGAAATATTCAACAGGATTCCGATACATATAAAATTGAAGATCATCGTTGAACCGCCGTAACTCAGAAATGGAAGCGGAAGACCGGTGACCGGAAAAACGCCGCAAACCACTCCGATATTGGCCAATACGTAGCAGAACATACTCATAGAAAGCCCAATCCCAAGCAGGGTTCCGAAGACGTCCGGCGCTTTGCTCGCGATTTTTAATCCACGGAAAAACATAACCAGAAAAAGGACCAGAAGAATGAATGCGCCGATAAATCCCAGTTCCTCGCCGACCACTGCAAAAACAAAATCTGTGTGAGGTTCGGGAAGGAATAAATTCTTTTCAACACCGGAACCCAAACCGCGTCCGAAGAATCCGCCATTTCCAAGCGAGATTAACGACTGATGCAATTGATAACCGGCATGTTGTAGATCCTGTTCTGGATTGAGAAATGTTAAAATCCGTTTAAGTTT
>JAQUKI010000239.1 GCA_028719225.1 Fidelibacterota bacterium
AAAAATAAAAAATATAACGGACTGAAAAATTATGAAATAGATTATGGCAACGAGCCAATAGAACTAAGCAATGGGATTGTTTTAAGAAAAGGTGAAACGCAAGGCGGAATGAACGATGAAGTTATGCGTTTTATGATGAGTAAAACCATTGAAGAGCATCTGAAAAAAGAAAAAATGTACAGGGACAAAGGAATAAAAGTCCTTTCGCTTTTCTTTATTGACCGGGTGAAAAATTATCGCGAATATGATCCTAACGGTATTCCAGTTAAAGGAAAGTTTGCTCAATGGTTTGAAGAAATTATTCAGAAGGAAATCGCCAAACCTGTTTATAAGGGTTTGATTCCTTTTTCGATTAACGACATTCATAACGGATATTTTTCACAAGACAGTAAAGGCAGAGTAAAAGATACCGAAGGAGAATCCCAATCAGACGACGATACCTATAGACTTATCATGCAGGATAAGGAGAAGTTACTGGATAGCCATGTTCCGCTGCGTTTCATATTCAGTCATTCGGCATTGCGGGAAGGTTGGGACAATCCGAATGTATTCCAGATTTGTACCTTGAATGAAACTAAATCGGAATTGAAAAAACGTCAGGAAATCGGCAGAGGACTACGTTTGTCTGTAAATCAGGACGGAGAAAGAATTTTCGACCGCAATATCAATAAGCTTACCGTTGTCGCGAATGAACGTTATGAAGATTTTGCTAAAGCATTGCAAAAAGAAATTCAGGATGATTGTGGAGTTGATTTTACCGGCCGCACAAAAAATAAAGGTGATAAACAGAAAGTCAATTTCAGAAAAGGATTTGAAGCCGATCCAAAGTTTTTACAGATTTGGGAGAAGATAAGATTTAAAACAAAATACAGCGTCAATTACGATACGGAAAAACTTATCACGCTTGCCACAGATGCCGTGAATAAAATGGATGAAACGAAAAAACCAACTATTAGATCAATTAAAAAAGAAATCTTGATTAGTAATGAAGGTATTGATGGAAAATTAGTGAGCGATAGTTTAAATGACGATTACGGATTTGCTTTTGAGATTCCCGATATGCTGGCTTACATACAAAGTAAGACCGAACTAACGAGAAGTACTATTTTCGAAATACTAAAAAGATCACATAGATTGAACGACTTATTTATAAATCCGCAGATGTTTATGGACAACGCGGTTTCAATAATTCAAAAGGTATTGCATCAATTGATGATCGATGGAATTAAATATGAGAAAATCGGTGATAAGATTTACGAGATGACCTTGTTTGATGATAAAGATTTTGAAATATATGTTGATAATTTTACCCATATAGTCGGTAAGGCAGAGCAGACCGAAGAAGGTAAGAAAAGATCAAGAGACAAAACGATTTATGAAAATTATATTCCGCTTGATAGCAATGTAGAAAATGAATTTGCAAAAAATTGCGAAAGCAGTGAAAATGTTGAGTTCTATTTTAAGCTTCCATATTGGTTCAAGATTAAAACGCCTATCGGAACTTATAATCCCGATTGGGCTATCGTAAAAAAAGGTGAGAAGAACATCTATTTCGTTGCCGAAACTAAATCAAAAGATGAAGAATTGCGACCCAGTGAAGAACAGAAGATTCAGTGCGGGAAAGCGCATTTTGAGATATTTAAGGACGTTAAGTACAAACGAGTCAGTTGTGTATCAGAATTGAATTGATATAGTTTTTTGAAATTTTTAAATGAAAAAAATAGAAATATTGTAATGAAATCTATTTGAAAGGATTAATCTGATGAAGTTAAAATTCTCGTTCGTTTTTTGGATGATAGCGTTTTTTGCGGCATCGGGCTTGGCGCAAAACAAAGCAGGATATATAGTGAAGCCAGTTGACGCGATCCTCGACAGTTTGGATAAAGTTGCCGAAGCGACAACCGCTAAAAACGATTCCATTACAACTAACATTAAAAAGCGGCAAGATGGACAGAAAGAAGCGGAAGAAAATGTCAAGAAGGTCCTTAAAAGCGATCTCACTGGTGTCGTAAAACCGAAATCGCTGGAGGAATTTAAACAAATTAATTATTATTTCCCGCCGGTCGCACAATATAACACCGGTACATGCTGGGCTTTCAGCGGAACGAGTTATTTAGAATCGGAAGTCGAACGTCTGACCAAACAGAAAATCAAACTCTCTGAAATGTACACGGTTTACTGGGAATATGTCGAAAAAGCGAGACGATTTGTTTCCGAACGAGGCGAATCCGTGTTTGAAGAAGGTTCGGAATGTAACGCTTTATTCAGAATCATGAACAAGTACGGAGCCGTTCCGGAAGAAACTTATACGGGGCTGGTCAACGGACAGATGCACAATCATACTCTTTTAGTAAAGGAAATGCAGGATTATTTAGAATATTGCAAGACGAATCATTACTGGGACGAAGAGACGATAATTGCGTCGATTAAGATCATCCTGATTAAACATCTCGGCGTTCCACCGGCAACTTTCGTCTGGAATGGAAAAACATTGACGCCGATGGAATTTTATAAAAATGTATTAAAAATCAATTCCAGCGATTATGTCGATCTGATGTCAACAACATCTGAGCCTTTTTATGAATACGGCGAGTTCAAAGTCCCGGACAATTGGTGGCACGATAAAAACTATTACAATATACCGATAGACAAATGGTACGCTGTCATTAAACAGGCGATCGGAAACGGAATGTCGGTTGCAATTGGCGGCGATGTCAGCGAAGCAGGATATATTGGCAAGGAAGATGTCGGTTTCATTCCCGATTTCGATATTCCATATGCTTACATCAATCAGGATTCAAGAGAATTCCGGATAGAGAATGCCACAACGGAAGACGACCACGGATTACATTTGGTGGGAATGACGAAAGTGGGGAAGTACGATTGGTTTCTGATCAAAGATTCCGGGCGAAGTTCCCGTTACGGACAATTCAAGGGATTTTATTTTTGGCGGGAAGATTTCGTGAAGTTGAAAATGTTAACTTTTACCGTGCATAAAGACGCCGTAAAAGCGATCATTCCGCAGTTCAAATAGAGTATAGAATTATAGCAAGCCTATGGCCGGAGAGTACGTGATTATTCTCCGGCTTTTTCTTTCTGAAGATCGAGCCGGTTTAAACCGATCAGGATAAAATAGCCGATCAAACTGCCGATTACATAGTATAAAAAGTCCAACCAAACGAATGTCGTTCCAAAGATCGTTCGTCCAATGAAAGTGGATCGGATTGAAACTAAGAAGGGCGGATGCCAGAGTTGCGCAACTTCAAGTAGTGAAGTCGCAAGAAAAACGTAGAAAGCGTTTAGCCACGGACGGAGTTTTTTAAAAATGAGGAAAAGAACCAGACACCAGAAGATTTCATACAGAATGGCGCCGCCGTAATTATGCATCCATCTTTCACCGACGCCTTCATACGATTTTGTGGCAAAACCGATAGGGGTGATGACCAGAATAATCAGGATCGTCAGGAAATATTTTAAATTCAGTTTCC
>JAQUKI010000240.1 GCA_028719225.1 Fidelibacterota bacterium
TCATCGATGCGGGTTGAAATGCCTTTGCTCTTGAACATTTTAAAACGCGTGACGATGCCGTCGCGTCCGATATAACGCTCTAAACATCCGTAATTTCCGCACGGGCAGTATAAACCGTTCGCGTCGATCGACATGTGTCCGAGTTCGCCGGCGGTGAACGTCGTTCCGCGATATAACTGGCCGTCGAGAATGATTCCGCCGCCGACACCAGTTCCGAGCGTCAAGGCGATAATGTCCCGGTAACCCTGTCCGGCGCCGTAGAAATATTCGCCGAGCGCCATCGCGTTCACGTCGTTATCGAGAAATGACGGCAGATTGAAACGTTTTCCAATGCCTTCCGCGAAGTAAATATCATTCAGTTGCGGAACGTTTGTGACGATCTTCAACTGACCGGTTTCGGGATTCAACAAACCCGGCGAACCGATGCCGATGCCTTTGATTTCGGTGACAGGCAAATGAGATTGTTCGATGATTTTTTCAACGCAGTCGGCAATATGTTCGACGATCTGGTCGCCGCTTTTCGTCGTATCCGTGACGAATGCGTCTTTGTGGAGGATCTGTCCTTTGTGGTTGATGACACCGATTTTTATTTCGGTACCGCCAAAATCGACTCCGATATAGTATTTCATGTTGTTTCCTTCCATTCGATTATCCTAAAAATTCGTTGCCGACTTTCCGGGCGCGAACCGGCTTGTCGAGGTTGATGCCTTCGGCGATTCCGATTTCAACCAGCAGGTTCCAGCATGTCTGCAGTTGCAGATAATTGTTAAAACCTTCCAGCGTCGGAATTTTAATTGTCGGAAAAATCGTATCGCGCGAGGCGATGGCGATGACATTCATACCGACGCCTTTGACGAGTACTTCCTGAAATTTCTCTTCTTCTTCTTTATAAGGATCGACGACGATGACAGTCTCGGATTTATCCATGACTTCTTCGATTCCGTGAACAGCGTAAGTGCCTTCAAGATAGGCCGATTTCTTGCGCGTGATTTCGTTGGTTTTCAACGTCGCTTCTTCGGCGACGCCGACGTTTCTTCCGGCGAAGTAGATGATTGGCGCGGCGACGATCTTTTCCGTGATCTCCGGATCGATGTGCATTTCGAGAACTTCGGCGGAGAGATCGGCCAATTTGCTCAATGTCGTTCGATCGATATCTTTTCCCTCATAATTCAACAGCATTTTATGATAGAAAAGCGCCTGTTCGATGACGCTTTTCGTGGCAGCGACGGCGTTTTCCGCTCCGCACGCCAGAATGAAACCGGCTTCGCTGATTGCTTCGAGCGGTGTATCGCGATAGGCGGTTAAGGCGAATTTCGCAAAGGCGGACTTGGTCTTGAACAACGAAATGACCTCTTTGGTTTTTCCTGAATTGGATGCCCCGAAAAGGACGAAATCCCTTAACTCGAATTCAGCCGCCTGACGACTTCCCTGTGTGTAAACAGTCAGCGGTAGGTTGGCTTTTTGCGCAATGTTGATTGCATTTTTTGCCGGGAAAATTCTTGACGAACCCTCACCGGTCAGAAATAATTTTTTACTTTTTTTCAAAGCATCGACGACGGGACTCAAATCCTTTGTCCGAAAGTTCCGGATAATTTCAGAAGTTTCGAGCATCTCTTTTGCCAGAGCAAACTGGTTGTACTTTGTTTCGCGATTATTCATGAAAACCTCAGTTCTATTCCCGGTTATTTGACGGGATAAAAATTTAATTTGACATATTTTGGAAATTCGCCGATCAGCGGTTTGATATATTCGTTGAATGATTCGGTCATCATCATGCCGTCTTCGGCGATGAATTCTTTAGGAACCGGTTTAGTCTTGGCGGCTACTTTATCTAAGGGGATTGTGCCAATCTTGATCCGGTAGGGAGTGCTTGAAATGCGTTCGATAGTGGTCATGAGACCGGAAGTCTTGTTGATGGCAAACTTGACCGCTTCCTGTCCGAGCAGGAACGCCTCATCGATATCATTCTGGACGGCGCGATCAGCCGAACACATGGGAAGTGATTCCGGAACTTGAAATTCTCCGCGGTAGCCATATTTGTTCGTCAGCATCCGGTGCAACATCATCGCCGCAGACGTTCCGCCCATTGCTCCGAATTCGACGTTTGAGAAATTGTCTTTGGTCTTGGAAGCGGAAACCGGCGTACCGTCGGCATAAACAATTCCTTCGCCGCAAATGATCGATACAAAACCAAATTTCCGATACGTTTCCTCGAATTTTACGAAGAATTTTTCTTCATCGAACGGAACTTCCGGCAGGAGAATGATATGCGGCGGATCGCATTCGGCTGATTTAACGGCAAACGCAGAAGCCGCCAACCACCCAGCATCGCGCCCAATTGTCTGATAAATGACAAACTGATCGACTTTTTGCATATCGCGAGCCAGAATTCCTGCTTGAAGAACGGAAAGAGCGACGAACCGCGCCGCCGTCGGAAAGCCGGGTGTATGATCGGTGCCGAATAAATCGTTATCGACGGTTTTCGGACAGCCCATTCCATAAAGTTCATAACCGTGCTCGCGGCAATATTTCTCGACCTGATAAACACCGAGCATCGTGTCATTTCCGCCGATCCCAAAAAAATAGTGAACATTGTACTTTTTCAGGATTTCGAGGACTTTTGGCATGTCTTTCTCGGATAATTTATACCGCGACGAACCCAGTGCGCTGGAAGGCGTGTATTTCAAACCTTCGATGATTGATTTGTCTTCTTGTCCCAGATCAACGAAATCTTCATTTATCAATCCCAACAAACCCCAATGACAGCCGTAAACATTTTCAATATTGTTTTCTTTCAGGCATTGTGTGATAATTCCTGAAAGACTGGAATTAATGACTGTCGTCGGACCGCCCGCCTGAGCAATCATTGCGTTACATTTCATCGTATGACCTCCACTTATATGAACCACGAAATGAGAGATGAAACGAACTGATGATATTGGTCTCCCACTTCGATAGAACTGTTATTGAATTCGACTCGCACGCGACTTTCGCCCCAATCGACGAAACCGCCGACCCAATGCGGCGCCAGATCGAACGCCAACGAGCCGACTTTTCCTTTTCCGGATTTCCCGACAACAAGAAGAGGGATATTTTCCGAATCTGCCGTTACGGAAAGGACTGATTGAAACTCGATCCGAATGCGCTTGCCGACGAGAATCGTATCGGTTCCGTCTTTTGGAATAAACCGATTGAATCCGCCGATGATCGCCGGTTTTTGCCAATCCAGCGACTGAACGATCGGATGGCTTTGATTGCCGGGAAGGACGATGATTCCATGAGAATAATTCACACGGTCGTCATTGCGGGAAAGTAATACTGGTAGAACCATTTCGAGCGGTGAATCCGTATATTCGCCTTTCATGCCTGTAAATGATTCCCATCCGCCGATCATCAGAAGCGAACCGCCTGTATCGACCCATTCACAGATTTCGTATAATTGGCCGTTTGTAAAATTAGCGCGCGGATAATCGCTGAGAATGATCA
>JAQUKI010000241.1 GCA_028719225.1 Fidelibacterota bacterium
ATACCGTCCGAAAACTTCAATGACCAAAAAGCGTTCGTGCGAACCGGCTGAAGTTCTCAGAGCGTGTGTCATTTCCAGCGTCCGTGTAACACAGGTGCTGAAGCCGATGCAATAATCCGTTCCGGGCACATCGTTGTCCATTGTTTTCGGAATACCGACGACCTTGAAACCGGTTTTATGGAGCGTCACGCCGTAACTGAGCGTATCGTCTCCGCCAATCGGAATTAAATAATCGAGCCCGAGAAAATCCAGGTTTTTCAGGACATCAGGAGTCAAATCGTTTATTTTATCTGTATATTTATCTTTCAGGTGTTCGGGGACGACTTCTTTTGCCACATGGCTTGGCCGAGTTCTTGACGAGTGTAAAAATGTGCCGCCCGTACGACCGGTTTTATTGACGATATTTTCATCCAATTTTAAATAATTGGCGCTGTTGTCGGCATCTTTGTCGGGAATCATATCGATTAATCCGGCCCACCCCCGACGAATGCCAACGACTTCAAAACCTTCATGAATAGCTCTTAATGTAACGGCGCGAATAGCCGGATTCAATCCGGGAACATCACCGCCACCAGTCAAAATTCCAATTCTCATCTCACTTACTCCTTAATTCAATTACAAACGCGCAAAATTACTAATCTGAAAGTAAACTATCAATCCAAAAGTCTGTCCGATATAAAAAAACCTTTTGCATTTTCTTAAAATTAATCCTAAGATTGTTACAAATGTGAGTGCTATTAATCGCAGTGAAGCCGTAGAACAATTGACCTTTTACCGATGAATCGATTTTTTCATCATCTTTTAAGGAGAAGAAACATGAAAACCATAATCAAATCTGTCGGAAAAATCTTCTGGATTGATGTGTTGTTTCTGACTATCGTTTTTGCAAATGAACCAGCAAAACAGTTTTCCAATGGAAAAATGCTGGAAAAAAGCGCCAGCACCAGTGATATCTGGATGAACTGCAACCGGATGAACGGCGTTTTTAGAAATAACGGTGTATGGTTTTATGATAACGTATTGGGAGATTGGGGATTGGAATGGCCGAAAGGCTCCGGACTCAGTCCGATCTTCGCGGCCGGCGAATTTCTCTGTGCAACTATCGAAGGTGAAGTCCGGGTTGCCGGGACACAACATTCTATGACCGAATATCAACCCGGCATGATTCTCTCGCCCGATCATCCCGATGATCCGAGCGATTCCAAATACAGATGGTATGAATTACAAAGCGACGGAACCGGCGATTGGACAAACTGGCCGTCGGCGGCACAAGGCGCGCCATTGGATGAAGACGGCAATCCATTATTAATAGGCGACCGGACGATTTTCAGCGTTTGGAATGACTTAAGGGATTACACTGGTTATGATACGCTTTCGTTAAACGCGGAATTCTATCAAACCGCATGGGCTTATGCCCGCACCGATGCTTTTGGCGATATGATCTTTCTGAAATGGACGATTGTAAATAAGAGCGGGAAGAACTGGGAAGACGCCAGTTTTGCTATCTGGTCGGATCCCGATCTCGGATTCACCGGAGATGACCTCGTCGGTTGCGATACGACTCTGGGTTTGTGTTTCTGTTATAATTCAACTAATGATGATCAAAATTATGGCGAGGCGCCTCCGGCTGTCGGTTTTAAAATTTTACAAGGACCGATTGTATCATCAATTGGAGATACTGCGTTCCTTCCCAACGGAACAGTTTTGCCGGATAAAAAGATGCAAAAGATGACAGCGTTTTACAGTCCTGTGAAAACCGATGGTCCAGAAGGAAGTCCCGATAACGCCCAGCAAGTCAATTATATCCTGCACGGTCAGTGGCGCGACGGTTCATATATTACCGAAGGTGGAGATGGGACAGACCAGAATAATCCACGGGCTAAATTTATGTATTCGGGCGACCCGGCAACTCAATCCGGCTGGCTGGATTCTCAACCCAATGATCGTCGTTTCTTTATGGCTACAGGTCCTATTACACTGGAACCGTGGGTGGATAGCGACGGTGATAATATTCCCGAATTCGGCGAGCCGGGCGTTCAGGATATCATCGCCGTAACAATAGTCGCCCGCGGATCGAACAATCTTAATAGTGTTACTAAATTAAAAAATATTTCTCAATACGCTCAAGCGGCTTATGAACAAAATTTCATTTTAGCCCACCCGCCCATTGCGCCGAAAGTGTCTGTGAGTGAACTTGCAAATGAACTCATTCTCACATGGGATGAGCGTTCCGAATACAATTCGGACGGTTCAGCCTATGAATCCACAGACATCGTAGCGCAATCTATGTTCGGAAAAATGATGATTATTGGAGAAAATTATAAACAGGTTACCGATGATACATATAATTTCACCGGTTATACAATTTATCAATACAGTGATAGTGTGGGAAGCGATCCAGTCGTCTATGCCAAATATGATTTTGATAAGTTATACTGGTATGAGGGTAAGCGATATATAAGCATTCGGTACAATCTTAATCCAAATGTCGATAAGCGCTATGAGCCGTTAATTAATAATAGAACTTACTATTTCGGGATCGAGGCACGCGCTTACTGTGAATTCGCTTCACCACAAGTATTCTCCAGGACAACAACAATTAGCGGGATTCCACAAAATCATCTCGGAGAAAGATATAGTTGCGAAGTTGACTCTTCTATCCTTGTTACCTATAAGCCTATCAATAATTCCATCCAAAGGAATGACGGATCGGTTGAGGTCATCGTTGTCGATCCATCAAAAACAACGGGAAGGTATTATTGTATCAATTTCAACTCCGATCTGTCATGGAACCTGATTTCAGCCGCTGATTCTAATTTTACAATCGAGATAGATACGATCTTGTCAAATCAACATGATTATACTCAGTCTGACGCCTTCAAGGTAACAGACGGTCTATTAATTAAAGTCATGGGACCGATTTCGGGGATCAAACAAATCGCCGAATTGAATCCTAACACATTGGCAATCTACGATGCGAATTTGTGGGGTAGTTTGAATAATTACGGTATTTCTCAATATTGGCCGATATTCGTCCTGACAGAAAATACCGGAACTAGTTTGACGCGACTCGATCTTTTCGGACTAATGACGCCCAAAGATTACGATATTATCTTTACCGATACAGACAGTACGCTGATCTGGGATTATTTGACAAATCTCGTCCTAAAAGACACTCTGACAGGGAATCCTTCATTCGTTCCGTTTACAGTCTGGAAAATCGACACAGACGGAAGCAGAACCCGTTTACCTGTTTGCATTCTTGATGCAGACAGTAGCGGCACATGGAATCGTTCACAGGATGGTATTTACGGTCCAGCGTTCGACATGCTCTACATCTATGACAATGCGGAATACAAACCAACTGACGTTGCTACTTACATCTCAAGTAACAATGGAACATCTATTCCGGGATATGGACCAAATCCTGCAATCAATCACCTCATGATTAATATG
>JAQUKI010000242.1 GCA_028719225.1 Fidelibacterota bacterium
CCATCTGCGCAAATCGATTTCGTCGTGAAGAAAGAATTCAAGAGTCTCGCGATCGGGAACTCTTTTCTTAGTAATGTGATCGCTTATCAGTCGCAATCAAACTTAAAAAGTTGGTTGATGCTTTGCCGGTATTTTAGGGAGCAAAAATACAATTTATTCATCGACATGCATAACAACCTGCGCTCGAAAATTCTGGGTTTCTATCTGCGAAATACGCCGAGACTCCGGTTTCATAAACCGCGACTTCGTCGGTTTCTTCTTTTTTATTGCTGGATCAATCTGTTTCCGCGTTCGTTCCGGCTGATGAAAGAATATTTCAAGACATTGGCACCGCTGAAAATCGAAACCGAAGATGCAAAACCGGAAATCTTTCTGCCTGAATCCGTTCGAAAACAGGCTTGGGATATTCTAAGCCGGAACGCTATTAGCAAACCATTTGTTGTCATCCTGCCGATCGCGGCATGGAAAAATAAACGCTATCCGTTAGAGAAAATGGAAGAGGTTGCCCGGAGGATCAACGAGGAATTGCACATGTCTGTCGTCTATCTCGGTTCGGAAAACGATGCTTATCTGGATGAACTCCAATATCTGCCACCCGGGAAAATCGCGCGGATCACCGGACAGTCCAACCTTGTGGAATCCATCGCGATCCTTCAGGAAAGTGTATTGGTCATCGGAAACGACACAGGCCTGACGTATGCGGCGGAATCTGTCGGCGTGCCGGTCGTGTTGATCTTGGGAGCGACTTCGCACGAAACGGGCGCCGGACACTACGGCAAGAACAGCATTTCCGTTCAGAAGCGATTATTTTGCAGACCTTGTTCTCAAAAAGGCGACCGGATATGTTACAGAAAGCATCAGTATTGCTTGGAATCAATCACAAGTGATGAAATTCTGTCCGCTGTCCGGCAAATACTTACAGGAGAAAAAAAGTGACCATATTTTGGATCCTCATATACAATATCTTTTTCGTTCCGTTTGCATTCTTCTTCGTCTATTTATCAGGACTTTTCAACAAAAAGATGCAGACCGGAATTCGTGGCAGAAAGCAAACACTGATCGAGATGGCACGGTTCCGGGACAAATTTCCCCGAAAGGAACTGTATCTGATTCATTCGGCGTCGCTCGGTGAATTCGAACAAGCCAAACCGGTAATCCGTGGATTAAAAGCGCTCCGTCCCGACATCCTGATCGTCGCGAGTTTCACTTCTCCCAGCGGCTATACGAACGCCATTCGGATGAAGGAAGTTGATTTGTACATGTACCTTCCGTTTGATACATTTTTACGCACGCGGGGATTCATTCAGAGACTGAAGCCGAAGAAAATCATTTTTGTTACCTATGAACTCTGGCCGAATCTGATTCTAAACGCTCAGCGTCATCATGTTAAAACGTACCTAATCTCGGCTAGAATTCGGGAAAACAGCCTGAAATGGAAACCGATTGCGCGCACGTTTTTCAGTGATCTTTACCGATCACTCGATTATATTCATGCGATTTCGGACGAACATAAGGAATCGGTTCGCAAACTCATCGGAACGGTTCCGATTAAAATGCTGACGCTTGGCGATACGCGATACGATCAGGTCATTCATCGCGCCCATGAAAAAGTCGCCGCTGATGTAGATCGGCTTTTCGGAGACGGATTCGTTTTTATCATCGGAAGCATCTGGCCGCAGGACGCCAAACAATTGATGCCTGCCGTTTATCGTTGCATGAAAGAATTCGATTCGCTTCGGGTAATCGTTGCTCCGCATGAGCCGAACGAATATGCGCTGGAAACGCTGGAAGGTGGTTTTTCGGAAAACGGAATTCTCACACGCAGACTCTCAACTTTACCGCTAAAATCTGCCGGAATTCGAGTAGTTCTTGTCGATAAAGTCGGAATTCTGGCGGAATTATATCACCAATCGAATTTGGCCTTTGTCGGTGGAAGTTTCAGGGGTTCAATCCATAATGTCATGGAACCGGCTGTCGCAGGAATCCCGGTTCTCTTCGGGCCAATGTATCACAATTCCAGCGAGGCGGAATTACTGATTCGCGAAGGCGGCGGATTTTGTTGTGAAGACAGCGAATGTCTTTATCGGAAAATCCGGCGAATGTTGACCGACTCGGAATCTTATCGCCGAGCTGCCGATTCTGCAAGGCAGGTAATTTTGAAGAATCTCGGCGCTGGCGCAAGAACGGTTCGGGAGATACTGGAGTCCGATTGAGCATTCGATTTATCGACGTTTCGTTTTCCTATGCGAAAAAGCCTGTTTTTTCCCGTTTGAATCTGGAAATTCCTGAAAACAAATGGATTGCCATCACCGGTGACTGCGGAACCGGAAAAAGCACGCTCGCCAAAATGATCGCAGGCATTTTAAAACCGGATTCCGGACGCATCGAATTTCCACAGGTGCCCAGTGTTGAATATCCGAATTTCGGGTATCTTTTCCAGAATCCTGAAGATCAGTTCGTTCATTTTTTCATCGAACGAGAAATCGCTTTTAATCTCGAAAATCGGAATTATCCGATAGAAATGATGATGCGAAAAGTCCATGAAAATCTGGAAAAGATTGGACTCTTCGATCGGCGAAAGGATTCGCCGAACCGATTGTCCGGCGGAGAGAAGCAACGATTGGCGCTGGCTGGAATGATGATCTCCGAACCGAAATATCTCATTCTGGATGAACCGTCGTCATATTTGGATATTCTTGCGCAGAATGATTTGATACAAAGCATAACGACGCTCCATGCGAATGGCGTCGAAATTTTCTGGATCACCCAAAATGAACGAGAAAAGGCGCTTTCCGAATTCTGCATTGAAGTCTCGGATGGAGATGCAAGATGCTTTCCGACGAAGGGTTCGTATTCATGAGTGCAAGTATCCGGATCATTGCCAAAAACCTTGTCTGCCGATATGAGAATAATAATTCGTTCCGTTTGGAAATTCCTGATTTTAACCAGACAACCGATTCGCCTATAGGAATTTATGGCTTGATCGGTTCTGGGAAAAGTAGTCTCGGCCAAATGATGGCCGGGTTGATCCAGCCGACGAGCGGAGAAATCCGAATATCATGGGAAGTCGAAACTGAAAAGCCGAAACCTCCGAAAGCCGTTTACCTGCCGCAGTTTCCCGAAAAAATATTCCTCGGTTCGCGCGTCGGCGAAACGGTGGAACTCATTGCACAGATGAATCCATCTATCCCGGATTTTACTACGGATGTTCGGGAATTGTTCAATCGTTTTTCGGTCGATTATACCACTATTTCGGAAAGAAATGGGTATGAGTTGAGCGGCGGCGAACTACGCCGGTTCGCTTTATCGCTGGGAATCGCCCGTCAACCGGATTTACTCATTCTGGACGAGCCGACAGTCGGATTGGGAAAGATTAGCAGAGTACAGTTGACCGAGGTCGCCGGA
>JAQUKI010000243.1 GCA_028719225.1 Fidelibacterota bacterium
ATGACTAAATTTCATCAATTTCCCTTCTCAAAAGATCACATAACTGACGTAAAATAGCACATTGGAATTCAAAGTGCAAGACAAGTTCGAGACTTGAAAAATCCGATGGGATATTTATCACCTGACCATTTAAAATGATGCCGAAAAATTTGGATATTTGCCGGAAATACACTATCCTTTCCCGTTACTTTCCAGAAAGGAATCGTAAGGAGAAACGAAGAATGCAATTGGTTAAAAATATTACCCTGTCGATTTGTGTAATGACCCTGGCGCTTTTTGCGCAGGATTCAACGATCACATGGACGGAGATCACCGGGAATTACTCACTTCCCGCCGGCGTCAAGGTATTCAAAGGAACGCGGTCAAATCCCAAACTCCAGGCATTCTACTTTGATGTCGATCTGAATAACGATCAGATTGCGGTTCGCTCCTACTTAGCATCATCCGCCGCTAATCTCAAGACATTGACGCCACAATTCGGCGCAATTGCCGCCGTGAACGGTGGATTTTTCAGCGGAAGCAGTTCTTTATCGTCCGTCATCTATCCCGGAGAAGTGATGGCGCAAAACGTCACAGCATTGACGCGAGATTCCAAATCTTATCCGGTTATCCGCAGTATGTTCAGCCTCAATAAAAATTTCGTACCGTCCGTGAACTGGATATATCATTTCGATAGTTCGGTCGGCGGCGTATATCAATTTACCCAGCCGCTCGCTTATATATCGAACGATCCGACGCCAAGATCGGCGCCGAGTAAATCTGAAGGAACGGCGATGACGAATCTTTTAACAGGGATTGGCGGCGCACCGACTTTAGTGAAAAACGGTCAGCGAACGGTCACTTATAATGAAGAGATCATGTGGGGTTCGGGCGTTGGATTGACTGGCGGCGATCCGCGCACCGCAGTCGGTTACACGGCAGACAAACATGTGATCATCTTTGTCGCTGACGGCAGGCAGGAAACGCTGAGCGCTGGCGTCAGTTTGATCGAACTCGCGGACATTCTGATCTCGCTCGGTTGCGTGGAAGGAATGAATCTCGACGGCGGCGGTTCGACGCAGATGACAATCGGCAATGCTTATGTCAACAGTCCATCCGAACAATACCGCTCGATCCCATCGATTCTGGCAATCGTGGATCGCGATTCCGTCAAATTCCCGGAATCTGAAACCGGCGTCGAACTGATCATCGACACTGAAGATGGAAACTGTTCATTCATCGGTGATGGTTGGATTGAGACGGCGAATGCCGGTTATTACGGAACAAGCAAATCAAAACTCAACACCAAAGGAACCGGCGATAAACAGGCGATCTATCGCACCTCGTTAGACAAATCGATCTTGTGCAAAGTCTACGGCTGGTGGGTTGCAGCTAACAATCGATGCACGGATACGCCGTATGTCGTCGTCCATGCGAACGGACGCGATACGGTGCGCGTCAATCAGACGACAAATGGCTCGAAGTGGAATCTCATCGGACAGTATAATTTTTCCAGCGATCCGTCACAGTGTGTCATCATTTCCAATCAGGCTACAACAGGAACTTATATCGTCGCCGACGCGCTGAGACTGCTGACAGCCGATTCCGTCGAGATCGTTACATCTGTCGATCCGAAAACGAAAAGCGACAACCTGATCTCGACTTACGAACTCGGACAAAATTTTCCCAATCCGTTCAATTCAACGACGCTCATTCGGTTTACAATTCCCAAAGCAGGCATTATCCGGTTGACGGTTTATGATCTCTTCGGACGCGAAGTCAAATCACTGGTCAATAGTTACCAGACTGCCGGGAATCATCGCGTCTCTTTTACGGCCGATGATCTGCCGACCGGCGTTTATTTCTACAAATTGCAGGCCGGCGATTATTCACAGACAAAGAAAATGATCCTCATGAAATAGAAACCCAAAATGCCGAAGAAGTACAAATTTCACGTCATATCGAACACGCATTGGGATCGCGAATGGCGCTATCCGTTTCAGCGCAACCGCCAGAAATTGGTCGAAATGATCGACCAGACACTGGACATTCTTGATAGAAATCCAGACTATCGCGCGTTCCATTTGGACAGTCAGACTATCGTTCTGAAGGATTATTTAGAAATTCGCCCACAAAAACGTGAACAGGTTGAAAAATTCATCCGCGAGCGTCGCTTACTCGTCGGACCGTGGTACATTCTGCCCGAAGAATTTCAGGTCGGTGGCGAGAATCTCGTCCGCAATCTTCTGCTGGGACATCGCATTGCCCGCGAATTCGGGCATGTCATGAAAGTCGGCTACTCGCCATTTTCATGGGGACAAATCTCGCAACTGCCGCAGATTTACAAGGAATTCGGCATCGACGTCATCATGTTCTATCGCGGCGTGAATTCGCTCGATAGCCCAAAAGCGGAATTCATCTGGGAAGGCGCCGACGGAACAAGAACGCTGACATCGCGATTCTCGACAATGCCGCGGTATAATTTTTACTTCTACATTTATCGCCCGGTCGTGCATAATGAGAAGATTCCGGATGTCGAACGCCAATGGACGCGCGGCGGTCTTCCCTTCCATTTCGCAGATCCCGAACCGGCAACCGAAGATTATGCGCTGGCAGATGCGCGAGACGAATATTATTCGGAAAATGTTCAACAGTCCGTCGAATCCATCATCCAAAACCAGATCGACGATTTCACGACCGAACATATTTTCTGGGCAGAAGGACACGACACGAGCGGTCCGAACGAACAGACGGTTCGGATCATTAAAGACATTAACAAAATTTTAACGAACGGTCAGGCGATCCACAGCACGCTGGAAGATTATGCCGACGGATTGAAAACTTCAGTCGATTGGAATTCTCTTCCCGTCGTCAAAGGCGAGCGGCGAAGCAGTCAGTTCGACCGGCGTTCCGGCAACATGTACGGATACACGACATCGGCGAGAATGTTTCTCAAGCAGGCAAATTTTCTGACGGAGAAGTGGCTCCAGTTTTACGCGGAACCGTTCAACCTGATCGCTGGCGCAATGGGACTGGACATTGCCGACCGCTATGTAGAAACGGCTTGGAATCTCCTTCTGCAAAATTCCGCGCACGATTCCATTGGCGGATGCAGTCTGGACGAAATTCACGCCGACGGCATGAACCGGTACAAACAGGCAACCGAGATTTCGCAGGGCGTTTTCGACCGCGCGTGGCGATTCATCGTGAAGCAGATCGATCTGAAAGACCAGCCGGCAGACGGCATTTTTCTCGTTGTCGTCAATCCGATGACATTCCTAAGGAACGAGATTGTCGAAACCTTCATCGACATTCCGCAGGAAATGGACGCCGGCAACATCACGATCCAAACGCTGACCGGGAAAAAAATCCCGTTTCAAACGATCGATAAAGAAGACGTCGAACCGGTACTGGAACACCTCAATG
>JAQUKI010000244.1 GCA_028719225.1 Fidelibacterota bacterium
GAGTGACTGTGGCCTGATTCTCTGCCGGAACTAGTGTCGTCTGAAATCCAACGACGGACTCACCACTTGAGGGCTTACCGGAAGAGGCGCTTTTCGTACTCCAGCGGGCTTTTTGCGAAGTGGAACCGGTTCCGGTTACAGTCGTGACTGTTTTTGTACCGGAGGCTGATGTCGAACTGCTGGCCTGAAAAGCCGTAGGCATGTAGGAAATTGTTGTTTGGAAATCGGAACTGTTCCCTGTACCGGATCCTCGGCTGGGACTGACCGAAGTTTCTTTGGCTTGCCATTCGGCTTTTTTCTGATCGCGTCCTTCGGCAACTATTTCTCCACTGCTGCCGTTGTCATTCCAGTGACTATGATGGCCGTGATAACCGCCACCGCCACCCCAACCGTAATAGTAGGGATCGTAATAGCCGCCGTAATAACCATAATAGGAGTTATATCGATAATAATCCCAATCGTAAAAAGGATCATAGCTCCACGGATCGTAATAACCTAAGAAATAGGAATTGTTCGGATAATACCCGTAGCGATATGAAAAATACATCCGTGGATTTGGGCTGTAACCGTACCAAAGGTTGCTACGCAGAAAATCCTGATAAGCATCCCTGTAACCCGCATTGTAATCGTTCAGGTATGACGAATCGAAAGCATAATTTTCAAAAGACTGATCGTCCAGAATAACTGTATCGGATTCCGCCTGTTCGTAGATTTCCTGACGGACAATCGGTTCCACAAATTTTGTATAGCAACCGGAAAGGAAGATAACGCCGGTCAACATCACGCCATAAATCAAAAGGTTGCGTTTCATTTTTTGCCTCTCTTTCATCGGTTCAAATTTTCTCATCTGTTTCATCGATTCTAAGTTACTCACATTTGTTTGACAAACGAATTTGCTAAAAGGTTCCATTTTATTTTTTCCCCGAATGAGGATTTTTCCCGGTTATGATCAAATTCGCCGGCAACATCCGGATTCCATGCTTCGTTTCCAGAATTCCCCGAATGACGATCTGACGATCTCGCAGGTTTTCCGATCCGCGAATCGGAACGCTCATGCGATTCCAGATATTCATTTCGAGATGAGAATAGACGAGCGAGTCGCCCCATTCGATCTCATTCGGTGTGGTGGAAATCAACAACTGAAGTTTGACGTTTTCTTCCGGTTCCGGGAGATTGTTCCGCAAATCGATAAGAATTTGACAGTTTTCGCCGGGCGTCAGGATCCCATCCTGATCTTCATCGATGAAAAACATCCCGGCGCTGAATTCGGAAATTGGTGGTTGTTTCTTGGATATGACTGAAACCTGTCGCCAATCCGGAGTCGGCAAGACCTGAATATCGAACTCCTGACTGTCTTCCCCGCCGCGATTGTCCGTGACGGCGACATTAAAGTGGAAATAACCCGTGTCGGATGGAAGCCAGATCAGCATTCCGGTCTTCTCCAGCAACTCCGCGTTCGCCGGTCCCGAGATCATCGAATAGCGCAGATTATCGTAAAGATCGATCTCGACTGCCTGAACGCGATACATGAACAAATCCTTGTCGTATGTCTTTTCCGGCGGCTCCGAAACGATTCGCGGCGGATTGTTTCGGCTGATCGGTTTAAAGGTTCGTTGCGGCAATTCGCCGATCTTTTTCACCGGGAAGAAATAAGTCCCTTTGGCAGGTGGTGATTGAAATATGTCCGCGGAATTGATTCCATCGATAACAACATCGGCGATTGTAATACTTCCGGTAAACATTCCGGTCTGCAGGTACGGTGTCCGAAATGAATTTTTATCCGCCTGATCTCCGACATAAACCACCCGGTTTCCCTGTGGCGACCAATGCACGAATTGTGCATAATTGCGAATAGCGTCCTTTGTTTTCTCATCACCGATGACGACATCGGTGACAGTCGTATCGCCAGACCGGACGCCTGAAACCGAACCGTTGGGATTTGTCAGCAGAAATAGTTGCCCGCTCGGCGAACAGGTCATGGAAATAACCGGTGCGTAAAATTGAAAAATCTGTGTGATGAAAAGGGAATCAATCGGCGATTGGTTGATACGGAAAAGCCCCTGCCGGATATTTTCGATCCATGCGGCCGAACTCTGGTCGGGCATAAGGATTGGATAGGAATTTCCCGTCAAATACGATCTCGTGAATTCACGGTTTTCACCGGAAGGAATATTAAACAGATTTAAATTTCCGTCGATGATGTTTGAATATAAAATCGTCTCGCCGTCGCTTAGAAAAGTTGGTGAACTTCCGTAAACCGGCAATGCCGTTACGGCTTTTGTGTCCAGATTCATAACACTCAGGTGGCGTGAAAGACCTTTGCTGAAAACGATCTGCTTCTGGTCCGGCGACATGGCCGGAAAGTACAGATCGTCGTCGGATTCATATAATTTTTCCGGCGCGCTTCCGTTCGCGGCGATGAGATAAATACAGTCTGAATAATCGCCGCCGAGCCGACCGTTGAAAATGATCGACTGCGCGTCGGGATTGAATCGCGGAACGATGATGTATCCGGACTGAACCTTCTCAACCAGTGTCCGCAAATTAGAAAACCGGATCGTCGGCCCGTTTTCACTCTTGCGCGGGGCGCAGGTCATAAACACAAGTGCGCTTAACCAGATAACCGTGACCTTTTGAAGTCGCATCGGGAGATTCCTTATGATTTCCTTGAGTTGTTCATCAGAAAAAGTTTAAGCAAGTCTTCCTTGATATTCAATAGAAATATTATCGTACGATGTGTTTATTGCCAGCATACCTCCGATAATTCAATTTGTAAAAAGCCCCAGTGATTCTGTATATTTGCTTTCGTGAAAAAATTTGTCCGAACCACCATAAAAAAAATAGTCGCTTTTAGCGGCGGTTGGATCGGTGCGCGATATATTTACCGAGAACTGATCTTCCCGTTTTTCTTCTCGATCGGCGTCGTGACATTCATCCTGCTGGTGAATTTTCTCTTAAAATCCGTCGATCGGCTTCTCGGCAAAGGATTACAGTTCAGTGTCCTGATCGAATTTCTGTACCTGAATCTGGCGTGGATCATCGCTATGTCGGTTCCTATGGCGGTTCTCGTCGCATCGCTCATGGCTTACGGGCGTCTCGCAGAAGATAACGAGATCACGGCTATGCGCGCCAGCGGCATCAGTTTTTTTACAATACTTGGACCGGGAATCGTTTTCGGCACCGTGATCGCCGTACTCATGGTCTATTTCAGCAACAATATTCTTCCCGATTTCAACCACAAGGCGAGACTATTAGCCGGAGATATTTACCGTCTCCGGCCCGGTCTGACCATTGAACCGGGATATTTCATGGATGATATTCCGGATTATTCGATCTACGTCAAGTCGAAAAAGGGCGAATCGCTCC
>JAQUKI010000245.1 GCA_028719225.1 Fidelibacterota bacterium
CGCGTTCGTTTTAAAGTCACAAAAGAAGAGCGTTTACTTAGATTTCAACCTGAGAAACGAATCGAGATCAACTCTGACCGTTCCAACTTACACTGACGTTTACCTGTCGTCGCAATATTCGATTTCACCGCGCTGGTATTCATCGACGCAGATTCAAACCATTCAGACATCGCCGCTGTTCAATTTCGGTTTAATTCTGCCGGTAAATTCCAAACTCTCACTCGCTTTTACCAACCAAACTTTGTTCGACTATGCACCTTTCCGAATGGCGACCTACTGGGATTATTATCGGTGGGAAGATGCAATTTACGCAAGTAATTCGGCCGTCAGTGAATTGAAGCAGGAAAAACTAGAGATCGATGACAATCAACAGACCGTTTGGGGAAGTCAGTCGGAGATGACGCTCGGTTACAAATTTTCACAGAAACTCGATCTTGGTTTGCGGTTTGGACATCTGATCTATCGTCATGACGGAAAACTATACGATTCCAAATGGGGACATTATCCGCATTCGTCTTACGCCGATCTGAACGATGAAACACTAAATATCGACGGCGATCAGTTTGAGGCTGGCGGCGGATTTGTTTTTCATATCGATGAGAAAACCCGATTCGGTGGATTCGCCAGTCTCATGAAAGGCAAAAGTGCGGAGATTTCCGACAATTCCGACAGTTCGGATTCATGGTACGAACGGGAATTAGACGACAAATACTACAACGTTTATCATTACAGGCTCGATAACCATAAGTCTTATGAATCCGATGGGACCCGATCGACCGTTCGGTTGACTTTTGAAAAGGATATTGCGAAGAATTTGATTTTTCGTTCCTTCGGTTCCGCGATATGGGTGAGTCAGGACATCACCGGAAATAATTCTTCTGCCGATACCAGTTACGACGACTATACTTACGATTATTGGATCAGTACCGGTGTTTATGAATTTCAACGGCGGGAATCGCACGACAGCCAAAAAAGCGAAATCTCCGGCACCGGTTCGGAAAAAGAGTCGCAGTTCAACTGGTTTGCTTCACTCGTTTATTCGCCGCAAAATCAATGGTCGGTCTTCGGCGGCATTTTTATTCAAAAAACGAACTACGCGAAAAAGATCACCGAAACCGCCGACTATTCATCGTACGACTTCAGGGATAATTCCGGATATATTGATACAGACTATCAGACTTATAATTATTATGAAAGCCGGTTCGTTCATCACATCCGGCAGGAAAATTGGAAAGCGATTCTGCCGATCGGCGTGCAGGCAAACATTGCCAAAGGGCTTTCAGCTCTGGTTGGAGTGGACATCCAGTTTGCGCTCACACACGAAACAGCAGATGCCGAACTTGTTTATCCGAATAAATATACGAAGTACTGGACTGATGGTAATCTTGTTCTGAACGATCAGGAGACCAATCGCGCCGAATCCTTTTCATCAGACCCTGCCAAAGAATTTCAGCGCACTAATAATGTTCGGTTCGGAGTCGTCTATCGGCATCCGTGCGGCGCAACGGTTTACATTCGGTCAAACGGCGACATTCTCAACACGACCGGTTGGGACATCGGATTTGAGTTTTTGTGGTGAGGCAGTTTGGGATATTCTATGGTTATGTGTTTAACAAAAGCAAAGAGCAATCATGAATGTTAAATATAAATTCATAATGATTGTTTCATTAGTACTTCCTTTTATTTTTTTTAAAAGTTGTACTAAAGAAAATCCTACTGAACCTGTAAGTGATCTGATATTTCTTGAACATTTACGTAAAGTAAATGGTGTATTAATTGAAGGGAAATATTATGAAGGTCCGTATATGGAAAGGTATATCAATTACGATTTTAATGCTCAAGATCGGAAGATAGAATGTCACAATATGGATTTTGATGTAAATCAAGTAAATATACTATATGGTTATGAAATATCTCTCAGTGGTTTATCTGGTAGTGGTATGATGAATCATTTATATGGAATAAACCAATTACCAACGACAATAGATAAATTAGAAATTAATAATCTAAATGATTTTGGAACAATTATTATTAAATACAAGGAGAAGTTATTTGAATTGAAAATCAACGAAGAATGGACGGATACAAGTTCTGTTATATCTATTCAAGATGTTGGAAAAGCACGTATCATTACAGAAGATGTAATTAAAAATTATGGAGTCATTAGTCGAAATAATGTAACTAGATGATATAAATAAAACACCTAACCATCGTACTTTTCCAATGAATATTATAAATAAGAAGAGATTTAGTGCATTGCAGACAGTAATAAACTACCTATCCTACTTTTTCGACAGTTCCCGAGAAGTCGGGACCGCGGACATACTTACTTGGCTATGTTTAGAACACCGATACCGTGTGACATAAATGATTGAGCCAACGCCTTGGGTAGTTACATGGATTTGGAGTATGATAAGTTAGTGGAAGGTTTGAAAAAAGAACAACGCTCCGAGAATCGGCATGGCTCACACGCATCGTTATCTGAGCATTTGACTTTTCTTTCTCAAATATCTATATTGAAATTGATTTTGAAAGGAGTTGAAAATGAAGAAGTGGCTACCGATTTTCGGAATTCTTTACCTGACTCAAGCGCTTTTTCCATCCGTCGATTCAATCGCCGTCGATGTCGCATCCGATTCGATTAAAATCACGCATCTCTACGCATCACGCAATTGCGGTTCAATATTTATCTTCGACGTTACGGTTACCGACAATTATATCCGGATTTTCGAAAACGACACTTCAACGGCGTACATGGACTGTATGTGCCACTTTGATCTGTCAGTAACGCTCGGTTTGTTACCGGGGGGTGATTATTTCGTTGAGGTTTTTGGAACCAGCGTGATATATCCAGACGACACGACATTTTGCGGGAGTGCGCATTTCACGGTTCCGGCTCCAAAATTCATTTCTCATACTTCTTCCGGTTGTCAAGGTAAAAGCATCGAACAATTTTCATCTGACATCCAGCAGGATAATATTCCTCTCGTATCGCAATCCAATTCCGGTTGTCTTCAAGCCTCACAGGGAGAAAGTATCATGTCGATCGTTTTCAACGGCGATCTCTACCTCGTCTGGAAATCGGACACGATCAGTTCCGATTACGAACCGAACTGGCAGGCGTGGCTTGACAGCGATACTCTCTACGTAACAGCCGATGACAGCAATGCATCATGGACGTCCCGATGCTCGAAAAAATTCATGGCGACGTTTGGGCCGCTTCCGTCAAGAAAAATGATCCTGAAATTCCACAAAGGTGAATATGGAACTCAGACGATAATTCTGGGTTCGACGGTTGAAGTCAATGTAGATAGTAACACGATGACATTGGCATGGAGTT
>JAQUKI010000246.1 GCA_028719225.1 Fidelibacterota bacterium
GCTTTTTAGATGCGCTTATGGAGAAGGAAAAATCATGACGTTATTCACGATCAAATTCATTTCCGTTACACTCTGGGATGTTTTGGATATTCTGATCGTCTTCTGGATTTTTCTGAAATTGTATCAATTTTTCCGAGGTTCCCGCGCCGAGCAAATGCTGATCGGCTTAGTCGTCATAATATTCACTACATTTTTAGCGCGAATTCTGAATCTCCAGACGCTTTCGTCGATCTTAGGACACATGCAGACCGTCTGGGCAATCGCTTTTGTCATCATTTTCCAACCGGAGTTGCGGAGGATGCTAATTTTTATCGGACAGAGCCGGTTTTTAAGACGCTTTTTCAATGAGTCCAAATCCAAAACCATCGAAGCCGTCATCGAATCAAGCCAGGAATTGGCGCGTCGGCATTGGGGCGGTTTGCTCGTGTTGGCGCGTGAAGTCCGACTCAAACCTTTCAAAGACCGCGGCACATCGCTTAATGCCGAAGTCTCCGCAAGTCTGTTGGTTTCGTTGTTCAATCCCGGCTCGCCATTGCATGATGGCGCTGTGATCATCCAGAACGACATTATCGAAGCCGCTGGATGTATTCTTCCACTTTCGGATAATCCGGATTTAGATCCGCAATTAGGAACCCGGCATCGCGCGGCGCTGGGAATTACGGAAGAATCGGATGCCGTCGTCGTCGTCGTTTCAGAAGAGACACAGAAAATTGCCGTTGCCTATCAGGGCATGTTTTATCGAAGCGTCGATGAAGACACATTAAGAGGATTGCTGAATAAGTTATTTTTCACAAATAATGAAAAATAGGCAAAACTCCTCCGTTACCATAATTCATATTCTCATGATTAACATGAAATATCTACTTCTATCGGGAATTCTATTCGGACTTTCCACTCCCCTTTTGGCGACCGGTTCAGTTTCGATTAATGAGATATGGTTGTCCGAGAGTGAATGGCAATGGGCGGCAACAGTTCCTGATCCGCAAACGCTATCGGTCGCTGAAAGCGGATACAATTTTTCTCGAATTCAGATCGATGGCATGGAAAATGAATCCCGACTCGGGTCTCCTTCAGTTCCGGTCTATGAAAAAATCTTCAATGCAACTCCCGACGAAATTCGATTTTCGGTGCAATCGGAAACGCCACAGATTTTCACGCTCTCCGACCCGATAGAAATATTCCATGATGTCATGCTTTCCGGCGATACAAATTCTCCCCAAACGAATGATATCAAATTCTCTGGCTGGAAAGGCGTTTATCCGCAAAATATCGTCAGCGTTTCATTTCTTGGATACCAAAACGGAATGCCGCTTTCTCGGCTGCGAATTTATCCGTATCAGATTCAGAACAATGGAAAAAATGTTAAATATTTCGAACAATTAGTCGTGTCGGTTCGACTTCTCGCTTCCAATGAGTTTGCGACTATTCAGGCTGCCAAATCCGATCCATTGTTGAAATCGTTAGGAATCGATTCTTCACCGATGCGAAAAAAATCAACTCGGTCGCTCACTAAAATCACTTCAAATCCGTTAAAAGATCGGCTACTGATGAGAATCACCATCGATGAAGATGGGATTTATCGGATTTCCAAAGAATGTCTCGTCGATAACGGCGCTTCGATCAAAGGAATCGATCCGCGAACGTTTCAACTTTTTCAAGGCGGCATCGAAGTTCCGGTTTATGTTTCCGGAGAATCAGACGGCGTTTTTAACTCGATAGATTACATCGAATTTTTCGGAAAACGCAACCGAAACAGCGTCGCCGATTATGAATTCGATCCGTTTTCCGATCAAAATGTCTATTTTCTCACGTGGGGAAAAACCAACGGTTTGCGCTATGCGGAGGAATCCGCAAAACCGACTGTCAAATCCAGTCAGGCAATCGTACCAACTGATTATTTGTATCGGAAGCATGTTGAAACTGATTCCTATTTTGACCATCTCGGGCAGGTGGACGTCAACCAGCCGTCCTGTTTACAAGACCATTGGTTTTTTGATAGCGGAATCAACGGTGGGACGACAAAAGATTACTCCTTTACACTGAGTTACCCGAATACAAATACGACGAAAAATTTCAACATTGAAGTCGGATTACATGGACTTACCTATGAGCAAGCGACACATACAGTTCAAATCTATGTGAACAATGTTCAAGCCGCTTCGGGATCATGGCAAGATCAACTGCCATATGTCGTTCAAAACGATCCTGCTCAAGTTCTCCAAAACAGATTTTTAACTAACGGCAACAACGTTCTTCAGATCGCTGTTGAAGGGAATGACCCGACCAACAAATTCGATAAAATTTTATTCAATTGGTTAAACGTTGACTATTACCGTCTGTATAAAGCCGATAAAGATAATCTGGATTTTTATCGACCCAGCGACTATCCAAACGGATTGTACCAGTTTTCGCTTCATAATTTCAGCCATCCGGATATCTCGGTTTATAAAGTCGGACAGAGCAAATTGATGAATTTCGATGTCGATTACGACCAGGGAACCGACTCGTATACCGTTTATCTGGAAGATAATGTCTATTCCGATTCTACGCTTTACTGGGCATCAGGAAGAGACGGAATGAAAAAACCGGTTTCTATTCAACCGGACACAATTTTCGGATTGAGTTCAGACCGGAACGGTGCAAATTTAATTATCGTCGTCGCTCACCCTTGGAAATACAATCTGGAAAAATTGACCGACTTCTATCAAGAAATAGGCATCCGGGCGAAAGTCATCAGCATTCAGGATATTTACAACGAATGGAATAACGGAATCACTTCACCTTACGCGTTAAAGAATTTTCTCATCGATGCTTATCAGAACTGGAGTCCAACCCCGGAATATGTCTTATTGATTGGCGATACAGACGAGAAAAATTCAGACATGCTTCCCTGCTATTTTTATCAGACCTATAAATATGGCGCCAGCGCATCGGATTATTGGTTTTCATTGATCGATGGAGATGACGAAATCCCGGACATTGCAGTCGGCAGATGGCCTTGTTCAACCGAATATGAACTGGAAACGCTCATTCAAAAGCGTATTGACTACGAAACCGATAGTAAAGTCGATTCGTGGAAAAACGATATTCTCTTGATCGCAGGTTTGGAATCTGTTTTCAAGAGCCAGTCGGAAAACATAATTAACCGGCAAATCCGGAAAGAATTCGGAATCGAGCGTATTTACATTGACCCCGCGAGTGAAGGCACGTTATTTTTCGGTGGTTCATCACAGTTGATCAATTTTTTCAACGAGGGCGTCGCACTGACAAATTTTATGGGACATGGCGGCGGGGCGGTCTGGGCTGACAGATCGCTTTTTAATACTTCACAT
>JAQUKI010000247.1 GCA_028719225.1 Fidelibacterota bacterium
GAAAACGGCGAGATCACGCCAAAAGCGATCGCGATGGCAGCCGGCACAGGCGATGAATTGTCCATCGAAGTTCTTGCTGAGACCGGAAAAATCCTCGGCATCGCACTTGCCAGTTTAACGAATATTTTAAATCCGGAAGTCTTCATCATCGGCGGCGGAATTGCCAACGCCGGCGACCTGATTCTGGTACCGGCTCGCCGTGAACTGATCAAACGCGCCTATACGATTCCGGCCAAAAAGGTAAAAGTGGTCCCGGCGAAGTTGAAAAACGACGCGGGAATTGTCGGTTCGGCATCCGTTGCCGTCGCAAAATTATCTGAATAAATTCCGACAGAACGAAATCGATAGGATTCAAGACTTCATTCGATTGCAATATCGATGAAATCTTGAAAATCTTTCATTTCACCGATCTTTTCACCTGAAGAATCGAATCGGATCAACTTCCAGTTTTGTCCGTCTAAAATAAGAAATCCCTGCGCACCGACGCCGGGCAATGATTTGATCGAAAAATTTATAACTCAAAATTCCCGTTCCAATTTTGTAGCAAATATATTATTTTAAATCGATTTTTAATGAGAAGGAGAACATTTTGACCGGAATTTTGATGATTTTTGTATCGATCGTTATTTTAGGAATAGCGTATCGGTATTTTGGAAATTTTCTTGAAAAAACATTTAAAGTCGATGATACGCGGCCAACGCCCGCTCACGCTCAGTATGATGGGATTGATTACGTTCCTGCAAAAGCGCCTGTGCTGTTGGGTCATCACTTCGCATCAATCGCCGGAGCCGGACCGATTGTCGGAACGATCATTGCGTCGGCGTTCGGATGGATTCCGGTATTTTTATGGGCAATGCTTGGTTCGATTTTTCTCGGCGGCTTGCATGACTATTCCGCTCTCATGGCTTCCATCCGGCACAAAGGAAAATCCATCGGTCAGATCATCGAAAAGAACATCGGCGTGCGTGGTGAACAATTATTTCTTCTCTTTTGCTGGTCAACGATCATTCTCGTTATCGCCGTTTTTATCAATATCGTCGCCGATACATTTGTCAACACACCGAGTTCCGGCACGTCGTCTATTTTCTTTATCTTTCTGGCGATTGCTTTCGGCGTTTCTATTTACCGGTTAAGAACACCGCTCTGGTTAGCGACGGTGATTGGCGTAATTCTTCTCTTCAGTGGTGTCGTTCTGGGTAATTATTACCCGGCTTTTGCCAGCAGAGAATTCTGGCAATGGACGCTGATCATCTATATTTTCATCGCATCCGTCGCGCCGGTATGGATTCTCCTGCAGCCGCGCGATTATCTGAATTCCTTCCTTCTATACGCACTTATCGGCGGTGGCGTGATCGGAATCTTTTTCTACAAACCGGATATTAATCTTCCCGCTTTTACGACTTTTACAGTCAAGGAGCTCGGCCCGATGGTTCCAATCCTTTTCGTAACGATTGCATGCGGCGCCATCAGCGGATTTCACGCTTTAGTCTCTTCCGGAACATCTTCCAAACAAATCAACAAGGAATCAGATGCGCGGATCATCGGTTACGGCGGAATGTTGATCGAAGGATTGCTGGCAATTGTCGCTCTCATTGCTGTCGGTTCTCTGACAGATTCCGAGTTTGACAATTTCTACAGCGCTCAACTCTTCGTTCCGGCGTTCGCCGAAGGCATCGGGCGTTTCATTCATGCGATTCCGGGATTGAATATTTCCATGGATATGGCGCGCACATTTACGTCACTGGCGGTTTCGGCATTTGCTTTGACGTCATTGGATACGGCGACACGTTTGGCGCGCTACGCTTTTCAGGAATTTTTCGAAATGCCGGACAGAACGCCCGAACAACAGAATGTTTTCGCTACTAACCGTTATTTAGCAACATTCATTACAGTTTCATTTGGTGCGGCATTGACGTTTAGCGGAAAATCCAGCGCGATCTGGCCGATCTTCGGAAGCGCCAATCAACTGCTTGCGGCGCTTGCGCTATTGGCCGTCTCCGTTTGGTTAGCGAAGGAACATGGGAATTACCTATTGACACTTATTCCGGCGATTTTCATGTTGATCATTACCGTCATTGCATTACTAATGCTTTCCTGGACACATTTGGTTGTCAATCAAAATTATTTACTGGGAGTTACAGCGGTGGTTTTGCTGATTCTTGCCGGCGTGTTAACGACGGTTGTCCTCAGATTCATCCGGAAAGAGATACGCGTGACAATATTAAAATAGAATTGTGGCGACACTGAATATTATTGCTTCTATTGTTCGCTGTGATGTTTGATCGACTTCCCTTTTACCATAAAAATCACATCTTCACAAATGTTGGTCGAAAGGTCAGCGACGCGTTCGAGATTTCTCGTAATGCCGATTAATTGGAGCGCGCGTTCGACAGTTGACGGATCTTTGGCCATATAATTCGTCAATTCGCCAATCACCTTATCGCGCAGATCATCGACGATATTATCTCGCATACAAACTACTTTAGCGGTTTCAGCGTCTTCGTTGATAAACGAATTGATGGCGTCCTTGAGCATTCCGATCGCTTCTTGCGCCATTAACGGAATATCGACCAACGGTTTGACTGCAGGACGCTCGATCAGAAACAACGCGCTTTTGCAGATATTAACCGCGCCGTCGCCGAGCCGCTCGAAGTCGTTACTCATTTTCAGGATCATTAAGATCGTCCGCAATTCCCGCGCTCGCGGTTGGAACTGAGCGATCGCTTTGATGCACTGTTCGTCCATCTGAAGATCGAAATCGTTCGCGCGTTGTTCGTCCTTTTCCATGACCTCTTTCAGCATTACGGCGTCTTTCGTCAGCAGACCCTTGATGCTCCGTTCGATCATATTTTCGACATGCGCGCCGTACTCGATGATGTCCCGTTTGAGTTCAGTAATTTTTTCCGATAGCATGATAAATCCTGCCCTTCCTGATAATAATTGTTTGCTTCATGGTTTAACCGAATTTTCCAGAAATGTATTCTTCGGTGCGTGAGTCTTCGGGAACAGTGAAAATTTTTTCCGTTGAACCGAATTCGATCAATTCTCCGAGGTACATGAATGCCGTATTATCCGACACACGCGCCGCCTGTTGCATATTGTGTGTCACGATGACAATCGTGTATTTGCTTTTCAGTTTCTCGATCAGTTCCTCAATGCGCTTCGTGGAAATCGGGTCGAGACTCGCGCACGGCTCGTCAAACAGAATCACTTCCGGTTCGATGGACAAACACCAGATCGGAAGAGC
>JAQUKI010000248.1 GCA_028719225.1 Fidelibacterota bacterium
ACGACAACCGCAATCATGGACCTGAATTCCAACGGACTCGATCAGATTTTTTTCCAGCAATTTCCAAAGTCTGAAATGAACGAGTTCGAGTTTAACGTTTCCGGTTCCATCACCGATCTGACCTCCTATGATACCGAGACAATTTCCGATCCGCTTGTAAAAGATGTGCGCTATCTGGGAATTCTGCCCGTTTTATCATCGACGGGAAAAGCAACCGGTTCGATCGTTGTGCCCTATATTCATCCGAGTTTGAATCAGCACGGCTTATTTTACTGGACGATCAAAGATCTGTCGCCGATTGCCGAAACCGGAATCGTTGACGAAGTGCTGGATGAAATCGATTTTGCGCTCTCGAAAAAGGATACTTCCGCTCAGGCACGGAGTAGCAAGTCTCTTTCGGAAACGGAGCGGTTGACGGCAAAACTTCAGGGCATGGAAGGTGAAGAAATCGGCTTGTCGCCGTTGCCGAATCGTGGCGGTACATCTCCGGCCATTCAACGAAAGGAAACGGTCAAACCGGATTTTGTCGTTCATCCCGGAGAAAGCCTCCTAAACACGATAACGATTTCGGATTTATCGCTCAGCGATGTCACCGATCTGAATATGAATATCCAGATGCCCCAGGGAATGAAATTCGATCTGGGAAATCGCGCTTTTACATGGGTTCCCGAGGATTCGCAGCTTGGCTTGCACAAGATTTCCGCACAATTCTCATGGGGTAATAAAAAGGTCAATCAGAGTTTTACGGTGTATGTAAATGCCAAACCGAAGATCACGACAGTCTTCCCTGTCCGGGATATTGTTCAGATCGGCGAGACCTTCCGCAGTAAAATCGAATCGAATGACGATAACGAAAATGCGCAATTAACCTTGCGATTCATTTCAAGTCCTGCCGGCGCTATCATCAATCAGGACGGCGAGATCGTTTGGAAACCGTCGTTCGATCAGGCGGACTGGTACGACTTTGCCGTCGAAGTTACCGACGGTTACGACGCAGCGCGGATGGATTTTAGTTTGTTCGTCAATCATCCCGTCAGTATTGAATCGGTTGCGTCGAATATGACGACAATCGGAAAGCCGTATTCATATCAGCCGACGATCAAGGATAACAACAAAGGATTTTTCGTTCCATGGTACAGTGTTTCGCCACGTATTACGGATTGGAAAACGACAGGAATCTACGAAGTCTCTATTCTGGAAGACGCTGTTCGCGGAAATTTAAGCAAACTGATCGCGCGCTATCAAAAATCCTTTCTTGCCGAATCGGCTCCCAATAAACCAGCATCCGGCTCCATTCTTGATGCGTTTGAAGATCAGAACAAATTGGTATTCGTTTTTCAAAATGTTCTTACAAAAGCGCCGACCGCCACCGAAATAATTGGCTCTTTCTTTAATGCGTTGAATATGAGCACTCCGAAATATGCGCCTCCGGTTCGTCGATATTGGTACACATTTACATTGAAAGAATCGCCAAACGGACTGAAAATGAACGATCTGGGACTCGTTGAGTGGACGCCCGGCAAAGACCAATTTGATTTTCAATCGCTTTCCTATTCCGTTTCCGACGGATATTTCTCAGCCGAGGAAAATGCTCAGATCTATGTGAATTATCCGCCCAACTTCGTTTCGACACCCGATACGATAGCCTATGTCAACGGATTATGGCAGTATGAGACGAAAGTGACCGATCTGAACACCGACGCCAAACTGACATATGAACTGATTAAGGCTCCAGACGGAATGGTTATTTCGCCTCAGGGCGTCGTTTCCTGGAGGCCGACGGAAGTGCAGATCAATCGGCATTCTATAACGATTCGCGTCTCGGACGGTATTGCGAAAGACATTCAGAAAGCGACCATTTTTGTCAATATCAAACCGCGGATTCTCTCGGTTCCCAAACCTGTGGCGTTAACGGGCATGAAATACGAATATTTACTGGAAGCGGAAGATCCGAACGGCGATGCGATGGTTTATAAAGCCGTTCGCCTTCCCAAATCGGCGACATTCGACCCGGAATCGCGCATGCTGGTATGGACTCCGAAAAAGACACAAAAAGGTGTCAATGACGTCGTACTGGAGATCGTGGATTCGCATGGATGGAGCACTTTGCAGGAATTTCAAATTCACGTTTTTCAGAATCCGTCCGGCCGGAAATTCTCATTTTTCTGGAACGGAATATCCATCGCCGCTCTTATCGGAGTCATTTATCTGATTACTCTTAAATAGAAGAAGTAGAAAGTTTTAATCCAATTTCGGCGTCGGAATTCGACTCAGAATTTCCGGCGCCGCTTCTTTTATATTCAGACCGATTTCAAGAATGAACAGGTTGGGGATTTTTGGCAAAACGGAAGCAAGATTGACGGCGTCTTTTTCGGTCGTGATCAAGTAGTCGCAATGTTCGAAATTAAATTGGTCGAATAAGGCGGCGACTGTCCGGGATTTGTACCGGAAATGATCGTTGAACGTTTTCCGGATCGTCACTTTCGGATGAAAATATTCGATTGTTTGAAAAAATCGTTCCGGGTTGCCGATTCCGCAAAAAGCCAGAACAGTTTTGTCTTTAAGAACGAGTGAATCGACTTCTGTATGATCGTCGAATCGATATATTTTCCGGATAGTCAGCGGCGCGGTGAATTGTGGGACGTTCGGTGCGATCTTTTTGAAAAAATTGCGCGAACTTTCCGGTACATTTTGATCTTTTGTAAAAACCAGCATCGAAGCACGCCGGATACCACTCATTTTTTCCCGAAGCCGTCCGCCGGGAATCACACCCGAATATTGCGGAATGTCAAATCCATCCCATAACACGATGTCGAGATTTCGCCGGAGATAACGATGCTGGAATGCGTCGTCGGCAACCAGAACCGAGCAGGAAAATTGTCGAATAGCGGTTTCGGCGGCTTTGACACGATCCGCATCTATGATGACAACGACGCCGGGACATTTTCGCGCGATCAACAGCGGTTCGTCACCGGTTTTTTCCGGAGTTATTGACGGTTGGTCTTCAGACGTAATGATTTCCTGCGTTTTGCTTTTCCGCCCGTAACCACGGGACAGAACGCCGACTTTATAACCATTTTGCATCAGCAATTGCGTCAATGCGATGACGAATGGCGTTTTTCCCGTCCCGCCGGCAGTAATATTTCCGACTGAAATGACGGGAATCGGAAACGCGGTCGTGCGGAGAATTTTCCGGTCGAACATCCAATTTCGGAGCAACATGACGCCTGCGTAGATCGGAAGAGCA
>JAQUKI010000249.1 GCA_028719225.1 Fidelibacterota bacterium
GCTGAAAGCGCTGGAACACGCCAAATTGGTTGAATTCCGCGGAACATATCTGGACATCGTTGAACTCTATACATATGTTCTGAAAAAACCGTATCAGTATCCCAGCACGCCGTCGCTTTCGCACATGTTCGCATTAGACAAACAACTCGACTATATTTTGGATGTCGAAGGCCTGGAAAACCGGTACGCGCGTCATCTCGAAATGGCGAAAATCACCCGCGATTGGGCAAATGAACACTTCGAGGTTTTTCCGGCGAAAGGATTTGAATCGGTTACGCTGACGACAATTCGTAACACATGTGGGATTTCGGTCGCCGATCTGAATAAGAAAATTGGCGAGGTCGGATATCAAATTTCCAACGGTTATGGCGATCTAAAAGAGAAAACATTCCGGATCGCTCACATGGCAGACCGGACGGTTGCCGAGTTAAAAGAATTGCTGAAGGTTCTTGACGAAACGTTAGCAAAGATGGCATAACATCTCAGAGGCAGCGCATATAGAATAATCGGATGCACCGCACCCCAATAAATTAAAGGAGTTGATTATGAGGATTTTAATTACCGACGGATTAAGCAAAGAAGGACAAAAAATCCTGAAAGACGCCGGAATTGATTTCGATATTCAATTTTACGAGCTACCGGAACTGATTAAAGTCATTCCGAACTACGATGGAATTTTAGTACGTTCGGCAACCAATGTTCCGAAAGAAGTCATCGATGCCGGGAAAAAACTGAAACTGATTGCCCGCGGCGGCGCCGGGATTGACAACATCGATCACAAATATGCAAAATCGATCGGTATTCCCGTTTTGAACACACCCGCGGCAAATTCGCTTTCCGTCGCCGAACTCGTTTTCGCACACCTTTTTGCATTGGCGAGATTTATTCCGCAGGCGAACATCACGATGCGCGAAGGCAAATGGGAAAAGAAAGCGTACGCCAAAGGAGTCGAACTTTCCGATAAAACAATCGGAATCGTTGGTTTTGGCAAGATCGGACAACTCGTTGCCAAGATTGCGCTGGCAATCGGAATGAAGGTTCTGGCTTACGATGTCATGGATGTCAAAACCGATCTGAACGTGAAAATCGTGTCGCTCGATGAATTACTGAAAAACTCGGATTTCATCACGATGCATACGCCAAAACAGCCGCAACCTTTGATCGGTGCGCCTGAGATCGAGATCATGAAAACAGGCGTTTTTATTGTGAATTGCGCTCGTGGCGGTGTGATCGATGAAAAGGCGTTGCTGACCGGACTGAATTCTGGAAAAATCGGAGGCGCTGGACTCGATGTTTATTCGCAGGAACCGCCGGACAATCCGGATCTGATCCGTCATCCGAGGGTTTCAGTAACGCCGCATACGGGAGCGAGCACCGTCGAAGCGCAGGATCGCGTCGGCGTGGAAATCGCTCAGAAAATTGTCGCGACGTTGAAGAAATAGAAGCGTCGTTTTCCCGATTGAATCCGTGAATTATCTCATTGTTCATTAGAATTGTGTGAACAAGTTGCTAAAGGAAAAAAATGGTCAAAATAAAAGCATTTAAAGGTATCCGCCCGAAGAAGGAACTCGTCGAAAAAATCGCTTCATTGCCGTATGATGTTCTAAATTCCGATGAGGCGCGAGTTAAAGCGGGTGGAAATCCGTACTCATTTTTGCACGTTTCCAAATCGGAAATCGATCTTTCGCCGGAACTCAATCAGTACGATGAAAAAGTCTATCTCAAAGCCGCAGAAAATTTTCAGGAAATGTTGCGGAAAGGTTGGCTTTTTCAGGACAAGTCGGAGAAATTTTACATCTACCGGCAAATTATGGATGGACGTGAACAGTACGGTTTGATGGTCGATGCTTCCGTCGACGATTATCTTCAAAAACACATCCGCATTCACGAACTGACGCGCGAAGTGAAGGAGCGCGATCGTATCAACCACGTCAAATACACAAATATCAATTCCGGACCGGTTTTTCTGACTTATCCGGCACAGGCTGAAATCGATGCGATGATCTTGCAAATTGTCAAAAATGAACCGGAATACGATTTCACGGCGGATGACGGAATTAGGCACACACTCTGGATAATCGATGAACCGTCGATTATTGAAAAACTGATCAAGCGGTTTAAAGACATACCGTTTTCCTATGTCGCGGACGGGCATCATCGCGCCAAATCTGCCGCGATGGTCGGCGATCAGCGTCGCAAGGAAAATCCGAATCATACCGGTAAAGAAGAATACAACTGGTTTCTCGCCGTCCTGTTTCCGCATAACCAATTGCGAATTCTGGATTATAACCGTGTCGTTAGAGATTTGAATGGACATAGTAAAGAGGAATTTCTGCGGCGGATCGGTGAGAAATTCGATATTCTTGAAGCCTGTTGTGTGGCAAACGCCAAACCGACTGCGAAGAACAATTTTGCAATGTATCTCGATCACGAATGGAAAATATTGCATGCGAAAAAAGGAACGTTCGACGTTGGCGATCCGGTGAATAGTCTGGATGTTTCGATCCTTCAGAAAAACCTTTTAACGCCGATTCTCGGCATCGGTGATCCGCGAAAAGACGAACGCATCGACTTTGTGGGCGGAATTCGCGGGCTTGCCGAACTCGAAAAACGCGTGGATTCCGGCGAGATGGCGGTTGCCTTCGCGCTTTACCCGACATCGATCGAACAATTGATGTCGATTGCCGACGCGGGACTGCTCATGCCGCCGAAATCGACGTGGTTCGAACCGAAGTTGCGGAGCGGGCTGGTCGTTCACTCCCTGGAATAGAATCTGATCTGCCAAACAGTAAATAGATTATTATTTAAAAATGGAGATTGAAATCCTGGTTTTCAATCTCCATTATTTTATGATAAATAAAACCAATCCTTGTTCCTTTCAAATTCTTTTACAAAATTCCCGCGGTTTATATTGAGGTGAAAATGTCTGATCAAATCTCCCGCCGTGACTTCCTGAAAACCGCATCGCTCGCCGGTCTGGGCGCGTTCATCGGTTGTTCTGTCAGAAACCGGTTTGATCTGATGATCCGGAATGGACTGGTTTTGGATGGACTTGGAACACCTGCTCGTCGCCTGGATATAGGAATTCGGGATGGGAAACTTCTCGCTCTGGGAGATTTATCCGGTATCGAAGCCGACCAAATCATCGACGTCGCGGGAATGATTATCTCTCCCGGTTTTATCGATATTCACTCGCACACCGATATCGAATTGTTAGTCA
>JAQUKI010000250.1 GCA_028719225.1 Fidelibacterota bacterium
TTTGCGGACGCAAAGATTGATGTCGTCTATTGCCATAAACTTACCGAACCTCTTTGTCAGATGATTGGTTTCGATAATGTTTTCCATTGGTCTCCTATCAAATTAGTTGGGTTCACAGAATGTGATCGTTTTTAGATGGATCGTATAAACCGAGAATCTCAGCGATTTTCCGGCTGGCGTTGCCGTCGCCGAAGATGCAGGTATTTTGGCGGTGGAAGTCTACGAAGTTGGCAATCTCGGTGGGAATGCGCTGAAAGTCCCGAAGGTTCGGGATGAGTTTTGCCCAGCCATGCTCGACGAGTTCCACCCATTCGGTTTCCGGGCGGAGGACGAGGCACGGCACACCGGCAAAATAGGCTTCTTTCTGGACGCCGCCGGAATCGGTGAGAATCAGCCGCGCGTGTTTTTCCAGCGCCAGCATATCGAGATAACCGACCGGTTCGATGAGGCGAAGTTGTGGATTGTTAACCATGATGCCAAATTGTTTCATCAGATTTCGCGTCCGCGGATGAATAGGGAAGAGTGTCGGAAGATTAAGTTCTTCCAATGAATGGAGTAAAGCGGACAGGATTTTCGGATCGTCGGTATTTTGCGGACGATGAACGGTGGCGAGATAATATTGTTTTGATCGAACAGCCAATTGTTTCAATTTCTCGGACTTTTCGGCGATTCGTATGTTGTACAGAAAGGCGTCGTACATGACATCGCCGACGAGATGAATTTGATCGCGATAGCCCTCGTTTAATAAATGATTGACGGCTGTTTGTGTCGGCGTAAAAAGATAATTCGACAGTGAATCCGCGACGATGCGATTAATCTCTTCCGGCATCTTGCGGTTGAAACTGCGCAGTCCGGCTTCGACATGTGCAACCGGAATTTGCAATTTGGCGGCGACGAGCGCGCCTGCCATTGTGGAATTGGTATCGCCGTAGATCAGAACAAGATCGGGCTTGATCTGCAAAAGAACCTTTTCGAGTTCGATCAGTATTTTTCCGGTCTGTTCGCCGTGATTACCGCTGCCGATTTCGAGATTGAAGTCGGGTTCGGGAATGTTCAGTTCATCGAAGAAAGCTTGCGACATGTTATAGTCGTAATGTTGACCGGTGTGGATCAGGATTTCATCGAAAGTTTTCCGGAGTTCTCTGGAAACGGGCGCGCACTTGATGAACTGTGGGCGCGCGCCGACGATGGTAGCGATAGTGGTCATGGACAATATTTACCTTTCAATTATAATGCATCATTTGCCGATCAGGTCGAAACCCGGAAAAACATCAGCCGTTACGGAGGAATAAACTCATTCTATTTTAGATATAAACGATCTGATCTTACCGGTCGGATCCTGTGGGATGTTTGGTAAGAATTCATATTTGATTTGGATTTCGGCGCCAAGATACTCGCGAATTTTTGTCTCAAAAAAGTTCAGGGCTTCGTTACTCACGGATTCATCCCGAACGATCTGAATGGTAAAATCCTCAAAGCAATTCTGGACGATGCGAAACTGTTTTATTCCCTTGGCGCCTTTATCGATCAGGGCGTCGTTGATATAATCGAAAAGATTGCTGGAAAAAACCTTTCCGTTCCGGGTTTTGACAACATCAACGATGCGTGCGGCGGTTAGTTTCATCAGCGGCAAGTTGCGCCCGCATGGACATTTTTCAGATATATACATTCCCTGATCGCCGATGCGGTATCGAATCAGCGGCATATAAAAATTGGTAAGGGACGTGACAGCGATTTCGCCTTTATCCGATGGTTGTCCGTTTTCATCAACGAACTCGACGATGGCATTTTCGACTGAAATATGCCAGTTGCCTTCCGGACATTCATAGGCGAAAGCGCCGACTTCCGAACAACCGTATTCATTGGAAACCTTGCAGGAAAAAACGTTGCCGAGGATTTTTTTATCGGGCAAGTGCAAAGTCTCTCCAGCGCTGAAAATGCCCTTCAATTTGATTCTTTCGGTCGGCGCGATTCGTTCATCGATAAATCGTCCGAATTGTGCCAGCGACGAAGCGTAACCATAGAAGTAATCCGGGTGAAAACGCTTGATTTTCTGCCAGTAACGTATCAGGTCGGCTTCTGATAAATTAAAACCGGACAGCAAGAGAACATTCCTGATGCGGGATTTGATCGAACCCCAACGCCGCTCCCATGCCGAATCAACGGGTCTGCCCCACAAAGCAACTTCGCGGTCGCCGTAATCTGCACCGAACCAGCGTCGCGCGCGCCAACGGCTGGCCCAATCCCAACTGCTGTAATCCGGCGTATGATATAATTGTAAAGGAATTCCGGTCGAACCGCTCGTGCGACCGGGATAAATCTTGCCATGATAGGTTTTATCGAGAAAATCATCAATGTTATCGCGAATGTCGGTTTTAGTAATGATCGGTAGTAATTCCAAATCATTTAGAGAGCGAAAATCGTACGGTGCCAAATTTTTTTCTTTTAGTGTTCGTTGGTAAAACGGACTGACCGTATAGACGTGATCCAACAATTTTTTAAAATTGGTAAATTGGATTTTAGCCAGTCTGTCCGGCGTGAAATATTGACTTTCGTCAAGAGAACGTAAATAGGAGAGAAGGTTCTCACCTTTCAGGGAGTCGATGAGTGGATAATAAAACTTCTTGATGACGAATTTAGACATGCTGAATCCGGTCGATGAAATGCAATATTTTCTGTGTTGTAATCTGCCAAGTATGATCGCGCTGAATTCCCTCACGACCGCGCCGTCCCATATTTTCCCGTAGATTTCGATCGCGTAACAGGATCAACAAATGCTCGGCGAATATTTCCGGATTTTCCACGTCGATTGCGAAACCGCATTGATTTTTTTCAACGATTTCAGTCACGCCTTTGATCCGGCTGACTACGACCGGTTTTCCGCAGGCCATGTAGTCGAAAAGTTTGATTGGCGAGAAGCCGATGTCGTCCATGTATTGTTTATGCCACGGAGCGACGCCAATCGTGAATGCATTGATCCAAATCGGCGCTTCAGCCGTCGGAATCATTCCCGGGAAAATAAATTTATCCGTCAATCCGAGAGCGGTTACCTGATCCTGCCATATCTGCCGGGCGGCGCCATCTCCGGCGATTATAAACCGGACGCCGGGAGATTTTTCCAGTACCAACGATGCTGACCGGATCAGATTTTCCAACCCGTGATATGGATAGCAACTGCCGATAAAGCCGATATATTCCATA
>JAQUKI010000251.1 GCA_028719225.1 Fidelibacterota bacterium
CCGTGTATGCATTGATCCAAATCGGCGCTTCAGCCGTCGGAATCATTCCCGAGAATATAAATTTATCCGTCAATTCGAGAGCGGTTACCTGATCCTGCCATATCTGACGGGCTGCGCCATCTCCGGCGATTATAAACCGGACGCCGGGAGATTTTTCCAGTACCAACGATGCTGACCGGATCAGATTTTCCAACCCGTGATATGGATAGCAACTGCCGATAAAGCCGATATATTCCATATCTGACACCAAGTGCAGTTTTTGACGACATTCATTTGTCTCGATAGGCCGGAAGATTTCCGGATTGGTGCCATTGGCAATGGCTGTGATTTTTCGGGAATCAATCCGGTAAGTAAGGTGGATGATTTGCTTCAACCCTTCCGAAACAGCGACAACACCGTCGGCATGACGCAGATTGAAACGCTGGGTAACCCGCATTAGCAGGATTTTCCAGGCCGGATAATTGATCATTCTGAGTTCGTCGGTGATCCAGCCATTAACTTCGATCAATAATTTGCGATGTATACATTTGGCGAAAAGGAGCGGAACCCACGATTGCGTCTCGCGGAAATAGACCACATTCGGCCGTCGGCGGATCGCATGTATGACCAGAAAAAAGAAAGAATAGACATCATAGATTATCCAAGTCATCAGGCCGAGTTTGAACACCGGAATATAGACGTAATCGATCCGATCTTTGGTAAAATTACGGGTCTGTTTGTCAAAGCGCGGCAGGAAAAGTGTTACCGGATGACCGCTTCGGGATAGATTGCCGACAACCTCAATTACATGCGTGTTGGCGCTGCCTTTCTGACTGATTTTCTCGAAACAATAATAATATATATGCATCTTCTATCTGTCGAAGTTTAACAATTTTTCTGCTATTTGTAAATATTGCTGTGAATTGGATTCCCAGGAAAAGCGTCGCGACGACTGACTGATCGTCTGACTGTCCCAGGAATAGTTAAGCGCATCGGCGATTTTGTCTTTGAGGTCGTTTGCCGATCCGACCTGGTGTAGTAGTCCGGTGATTTCCGGAATGATGATTTCCGGAATGCCGCCTACATTTGACGCGACAACCGGTTTTCCCATTGCCAGAGCTTCCAGAATTACATTCGGGACACCTTCCGCCAGGCTTGGCAGCACAACCACATCAGATGCCGCGTAATAGAACTGCAATTGCGAATGCGGAACGGCGCCCGCCAGAAGAACACGATCCTGAAGCGAATGTTCGGTAATAAAATCTTCGATCAATTGTCGTTCACCGCCCTGTCCGATGAAGATCAGTCGGATTTCCGGATTGTCTAAAGCTTGAAATGCCGATAGCAAAAGATCGATTCCCTTGTAACGACTGAGGGTTCCGATGAATAAAAGGATTTTTCGGTCGGATGGTAAGTTTAGTTGTCTGCGAGATTCAGCCTGATTCAATGGATGAAAAAGCGCTTCATCTACGCCGTTATAGACGACGCTGATCTTTGATTCGGGATAACTGCGCTTGATCAGTTCGGCTTTCATCGCCGCTGAAACCGTCACGAGCTGATCGGCGTTGATTAGCGTTCGACGGATGAAATGTTTTAGAATCGGCATCGAGAAATAAAGATTGACGTCCGAGCCGCGCAGGCCGACGATGGATTTTTTACCGAACTTTTGCGCCAACCGAACGGCCGCATACCCGCCGGGACAACCCATCTGACCGATGATGATATCGAACTCGCCAATCGACTGCGCCAGATCCGATTCAACCTGACGATAAAATTGCCGCGAACGCCGCCAGATGCGGTCGAACCGGCTGATCGTCTTTATTCGCTGAATCCAGACAAATGGTTGGTTCTGTGGATATATTTCGCGAAAGTGCGCGGTTTCATTGCTATCGGTCGGTTTGTCTATCTCCTGAAAAATGATCTGATAAACCGTCATGTCACACATCTTGGCCAGATGAAACGCCCATTGGTAGATGAAAATCCCGTGGTTTGGATTCTGCGGTGTCGGAAAAAGATCGGTGAGGACGAGGACTTTCATGAATGGATTTTTAATATGATTTAGCGATTGATATTTTTATAAACCTTCTCGATTCTGCGGGTGAAATTGCGGGCGTCAAATTGTTGGACAAAAGCGGCGGCGTTCGTAACCAACCGTATTTTTAATTTAGGATTCCGGATAATTTTCTTTATCGATTCCGCTATAGATTGAGCGGCCTCGGCGACCGAACCGGTAAATGCTGGCATCCACTTGGGCGGATATGGGAGAAGCCCCGTTTGGCCGTCCTTAACGATTTCGGGAATTACACCAACATTTAATCCGACCGCGGCAACACTCGCGGCCATAGCCTCGACCAATGCCATGCCGAAACCCTCTTCGAGTTTTGACGTAAACAAAAAACAATCAAGACAAGCATATACCAGATTCATATCTTCTTGAAATGGCAGGATGGTGATGTGGCTTTCTATGTTAAAACCACGTTGGAGGCTAATGTGACCGGCGAGCGTTTCTTCATCAGATAAGACCAGTCCATGAATGGGAAAATCTGCGGAAATTAAATTGGAAAGAGTAGCGTAAAAAATGTCGAAACCTTTGAATTCCGCCAATCGACTGGTGTTGCCGATGATGAATCGGTTTTCCGGTATGTTGAATTGCCGCCGGATTGCTTTGTGCCGCTCTTTATCGATTTCCGGATTTTGAATTTCGATTGGATTGTACACCAGTTCGATTTTCCGTATAGGCACAAATTCACGACTGACTATATGCCGGCTGACGGTTTGTGAAATCGACAAAATTCTCTCTGTGAGAATTCGGTTGAGCAAAAAACGCTGAAACCGATATGAAAAGTCGGTATTAATCCGCTGGTTATGTTTTGTATAGATGCAGTGCCGGACACCGGCTAACCGGGCGTATAGTGTTCCGAAAAATTCCAGCGAGCCGTAATGTGAATGGGCGATGTCAATGCGATGCCGTCGGATGATTTTTCGCAATTGCCGGAAAGTCGCAACATCCCGCCAGGATTTCAGATGCAGGTGATAGATTGGGATGTCCAGTTGCTGAAAATCGCGATAGAAAAAGTCATTCACACCGTCCGAATACATGGTGACGACGACCGGGTTGAAACGGGTTCGGTCGATATTTTTCAGCAGAAGCAGCAATGACTTTT
>JAQUKI010000252.1 GCA_028719225.1 Fidelibacterota bacterium
ATTGCCTCCGGCGGCGTTGATCCCATCGTCGCTGGAGGTTACGTGGATCGTTCCATCGGTGATGATGATCGCCGCGCTTTCGATACCTTCGTAAGATTTCTTGATCAGAATGTCGCCGCCGTTGATCCCCAGAATAGAGTCGGCATGCACACCGTCGTCTCCCGAAGAAATGGAAAAAGTACCGCCGTTGATTACTAAGCATCCGTTTGAATGAAGAGCGTCGTCTGCTGAATTGATCGTGATGGTTCCGTCATCGATAATCGTATTAACAATCGCCTTAATTCCTTTCGTCGATATAGTACCGACGGCGTATCCGCTGCCTCCGCCCGAAGTCAGGCTGATCGTTCCGTTTGAGATCAGAACGTCCGTTTCCGCCGCGATGGCATCACCGCCGGAAGTAATATTCAATGTGCCGGCCTCGATGGAGATATAACCTTTTGACGAATCATCTTCATTGTCGGATTTCAGACCGTCGCCACCGGATTTCACAGTGATATTTCCGTTCTTGACGATGAGATAATCTTTACCGCGGATGCCGTCATCGACTGAATTAATGTTAATTGTGCCGCTTTTTATAATGAGCCCGTCTTTGCTGGCGATGCCGTCGTTGTAATTTGCATCGACGGTCAATATGCCGTTGCCGAAGATCGTGAGATCGGACATGCTGAAAATCGTTGCATTGGGCGCGTCTTCTTCCGTGCTGGAAGAATAAGATGATGCGTCGGTCACATAGTTTTGAGTCGTATCCGCGAGGACGAGAACTACCTTTTTCGCGCTGATGATATGGATGGGAGCGCTGGTAGAACTGGTGATATTGGCTCCGTTCAGGATGAGCCGTACCGTTCCTTCATCTTCCGTATTCACGATGATCTGGCCGTCGGATAATGTACCGCTGATGCTGTAATTTCCAGTGGAAGTGACGGTCACTTTAGTGCCACTGACCGTTGCGCCGGATCCGGTTACATTGATGGAACTTCCATTCAAAGTGATTGGAATGACCGAAGAGGTGTTCCAACTGTAATCGTCAGAATCTTCGTGATCGTCGCAATTATAGACTAAGGCGTTTATGACCTTGTCTGTAAAATCGCCGCTATTGACAGTACCCGAATTGCTGGTACTATCAGTTGGCTGAGTTAAAATGTTGCCGCAGGAAACGAATGTCGAGAGCAGGAAAGCACATACCGATAAAAGCGTCAGTTTTTGTTTGGTCATATTAAACTCTTGTCAGAAAAACACTTCATAAATGTCAATCCATCTTTAGACAATGGATTATGATAGACTATTCTATAAACTTTTATTAAATGCCTTAAGGTGTGAATTGATCCAGTTGAGAGTTACAACACTCTCTTTAATTCTTCAGGTCTGGTCGGCATACCGCCACCAGAGTAGTGTTCCGGCCAATCCCAGAATACCGGTAAAGATCAAAATGAAATAACTGATCACCCCTAACTGTGCGCTTTCCGGACCGGCCGAACCGCCATAAAGCACCGGAATCGCCCATGGGAAATAGGGCGCAACGACCGGGATCGCGGAAACTGCAAATTGAGTTATCATCATGATTCCGATCAGGTAGCCGATCGGAACTAAAAATCCGCGGCCATAGCTGGCAAAGAATGCGACGGGCGTGCACAACACGATCGTCATCAGTGTCGTTATACTGAATATTCCGGAGGCTTGCCGGAATAAAGTGATAGACCAGCCATCCATACCGACCAATTTTCCGGAGATTGTTCCGACAATAAACAGAATGACTGCCAAAAGAATGCACCAGATTATGGCGATAAGTAATTTCGCAACAACGATGGCCGAACGTGTTACCGGCAAAGCCAGCAGGTCTTTGATAGTGCGGTCGGAATATTCCCGGCCGTAAATCCAGCTGAAGACGAAACCGAATCCGATCAATCCAATTGCGGCAATGCTCTGATAAAGTAACAGAAAATATGTCGGCCAATCAGTCTTTCCCAGCATCGATGCCTTAGCGTTCAAGATCGCTGAATTACTGAGGAATTCCGGATGTCGGGCGAGATATACGAACAGTCCCATCATGCCGGCCATAAATGTAAAGATCGCCAGTGTAATCCGGAGAATAATAGAACGCCTGGTTTTCAGACTTTCAGCCCAAAAAGCAACGGATAGACCTTTCATTGCACACCTCCATTTCGGCCAATGACCCGGAAGAAATAGGATTCAAGGTCTTCCTCCTCGATTTTTAGCATTGTCGGCGGAAAACCGGCTTGTACGAGCATTATATTTACAGCGCCGGGGCTGTTGATGGCGTCCTGACCGGCGACTTCGAGGAATCCTTCTTCTGTCATCGAGACCGAAAAGCCTTTTTCCTTAAGAAACGATCTGGCGCCGTCTTTGTCAGTCATATTGACCAGAAGGCTCCGTCGCCGTAATTGTTCCAGCTCTTCGAGATTCGATTCCCGCAACAGTTTGCCTTCGTGGATAATGCCGATGCGGGTGGCGAATCGTGAAATTTCACCCAGAATGTGACTGGAAATAAACACCGTTACGCCTTTGTTCAAAGCCAGATCGTATAACAATTCGCGAATTTCAACGATTCCGGCCGGATCGAGCCCATTAGCAGGTTCATCGAGTATCAGAATTTCCGGATTGTGCATAAGCGCCTTAGCCAATCCTAAACGCTGGGAATTGCCGAGTGAAAGATTTTTCGCTAATCTATCCCGATACTGCCCGAGTTGTAATTTCTCTATGATGGAATCTACTATCTGAGTATCTGCTATGAAATGGAGTCGGCGAAATATTTCTAAGTTCTCACGGACTGTCAGATCGGGATAGGCATAAGGAACTTCCACTAAATAGCCGACCTTTTCCCAGAGGTTGGAATCGGCTGAGGTCACCTTCTTCCCGAAAAGAAATGCGGTACCGGAAGTCGGACGGATCATGCCCGTCAGCATTCGGATTGTAGTCGTCTTACCGGCGCCATTCAAACCCAGAAAACCATAAATCTCACCTTTGCGGACGCAAAGATTGATGTCGTCTATTGCCATAAACTTACCGAACCTCTTTGTCAGATGATTGGTTTCGATAATGTTTTCCATTGGTCTCCTATCAAATTAGTTGGGTTCACAGAATGTGATTGTTTTTAGATGGATCGATTAAGATGTCATTATA
>JAQUKI010000253.1 GCA_028719225.1 Fidelibacterota bacterium
ACAACCAAACAGATTCTTAACGGCGCCCGTCAATCGCGTCAGATGATGCGTTTTGAGTTTCGGTAAATTGACCAGACCGTCTGCCGATAGAACTCCAGCAGCGATATTGAACTGTCGCCGTTGTTCACCACCATCTGAATAAACCGGACTTCCCGTCTCAAAATCAGCCGCAGGAATATTTAATTCCTCTGCGACAGCAGTCATGCCCGTAGACTGTGAAATGTTTACAAATTTATCGGTCGGCGGTGAGTCGCCATAAGAAACGTTTATTCCGGCAGAAATTAGTTTTTTAGCGACGGTGCGAAATACAGCCGGATGCGTTGTCACGCCGTCTTCCGGTTTGTGGCGGCTAAGCAGATTCGGCTTGAGAATAATGGATTCGCCCTTCTGAAAAAATGTGGACAAACCACCGAGCAATTCGATTCCGCGTTCGACGGCTTTTTCGACTTCGGCGGCTTCGTAAGATTCGCATTTGACCAGCGCGACGAGCGATTTTTTCGGATGATTTTCTTTAACCGGTTGTGGATTTTGTCGATTTTGTTCAGAATATGTTTGCATCAGATTTCCGATTCTTCACGTTCGGGTTTAACACGGCGTTTTCCTTCGACAACAATTACGAATTCACCCTTCGGAGACGTTGTATTAAAGTGACGGATCAGTTCGGAAATCGGCGCTCGGCGATACTCTTCAAACACTTTCGTCAACTCGCGACAGCAGGCGGCCGGACGGTTGCCCAGAAAATTGAGCAAATCTTCCAGTGTTTTAACAATCCTGAACGGACTTTCGAAGATGACTATCGTTCGCGGCTCCGTAGCGAGTTCTTCCAATCGTGTCTTCCTGCCCTTTTTTCTCGGCAGGAATCCTTCAAAACAAAAACGGTCCGTCGCGAGCCCGGAAGGAACCAGCGCTGTCAGAATCGATGAAGCGCCGGGAATTGGAACGACCGGAATGTCGTTAGCGATGGCTTTGGAAATGAGCCGATAACCGGGATCACTCAAGCCGGGTGTTCCGGCGTCGGAAATTAGCGCAACGTTTTCACCTGCCATTAGGCGCGTTACCAACTCCGAACTGCGTGATTCCTCGACTTGTTCGTAGTAACTGATCTGTTTCGTCTGAATGCCGTATCGTTTCAGCAGGATTGACGAATGACGCGTATCTTCCGATGCGATCAATTGAACGTTTTTCAACGTTTCGACTGCCCGAAAGGTAATGTCTTCGAGATTCCCGATTGGCGTTGCGACAATGTATAAAGTTCCGATCGTTTTCACGGCTCTAATTTATCATTCCTAAAAAACAAAGGACAGGTAAACTTCCTGTCCTTTGCCGATACTTCAGGTTTTCCTGACGTACCATACACCCAAAATAATCCACACTGCTTAAATCAAACGGATCAATCGATATCGAATTTGATTCCCTGAGCCAACGGGAGTTCCTTGCCCCAATTGATCGTGTTCGTTTGTCTTCTCATGTAGGCTTTCCATGCATCCGAACCGGATTCGCGCCCACCGCCGGTTTCCTTTTCGCCGCCGAAAGCGCCGCCGATCTCTGCGCCCGAAGTGCCGATATTGCAGTTCGCGATGCCGCAATCCGAACCGAGATGCGATAAGAACAATTCTTCGTAATACAGCGACTTTGTAAAGATCGCCGAACTCAATCCTTGCGGAACGTCGTTATGTTTTTGAATGGCATCTTCGATCGTATCGTATTCGATAATGTAAAGGATCGGCGCGAAGGTTTCATTCTGAACGATCGGGAATTCGTTCTTCACTTCGATGATCGTCGGTTCGACGTAGAATCCATCTTCAAGTCCTTCGATACTTTTAATATTACCGCCGTATAAAACCTTGCCGCCCGATTTCTTCGCCTCTTTGATCGCTTTCATCATCAAATCGACGGCTTTATCGTCAATTAGCGGTCCCATAAGCGTGCCGGATTCCAGTGGATTTCCGATTTTCACCTGTCCGTAAGCCTTCACGAGACGCGAAACGAACACTTCCTTCACTGATTTCTGAATGATAATGCGGCGCGTCGAAGTACAACGCTGTCCGGCTGTTCCCACCGCTCCGAATAAAGTCGCGCGGATGGCCATATCGATGTCGGCGTCTTCCGCGACGATAATCGCGTTGTTTCCGCCGAGTTCGAGAATCGTTCTGCCCAATCTTTTGCCGACGACTTCGCCGATGCGAATACCCATTTCCGTACTGCCCGTCGCGCTGATGAGCGGGACGCGTATATCGTTGATCAGCGCCTCGCCGATTTCCGAGCCTTTACCAATAACCAACGAAAAAACGCCTTTCAGATCGTACTTATCGATCACCGGTTCTATGATGTGAGATACGGCGATGGCGGTCAACGGCGTTTTGGAACTCGGTTTCCAGACACAAACGTCGCCGCAAACTGCCGCGATCAACGAATTCCACGACCAAACGGCAACCGGAAAGTTGAATGCAGAGATAATTCCGACGATTCCATACGGATGATATTGGTCGTACATGCGATGACTGGGACGCTCGCTGTGCATTGTGAAGCCGTATAACATCCGGCTTTGTCCGACGGCGAAATCGGCGATGTCGATCATTTCCTGTACTTCGCCCATGCCTTCGGCTTTGATCTTGCCCATTTCCAGTGATACCAATTCGCCGAGCGGTTCTTTATAATTGCGGAGAATATCGCCGATCTCGCGGACAATCTGACCGCGTTTAGGGGCCGGAAGCACACACCATTTTCTATATGCCGTCTGCGCCTCTTTTATTACGATTTCGTAATCATCTTTTGTCGCCTGAATGACTTTTGCGATCGGTTTTCCATCGATCGGCGAATAACTGGTCAATTCTTTGCCACGGGTTTTGAGCCAGCCGCCGGAATTACCAAGCGTCGCCCCGTAATTGATCTCCTGAATTCCCAATTTGGTTAAAAAATCATACATGTGAAGTGTCTCCTTTATTATTGATATCTTGTTTTAATCAGTCATTGAAATCGTAAATGCCGACGATCGGCAAATGGTCTGACGCGACGGAACTTTGTTCGTCTTTAATCACGCCATAAGATTTGACCGAAAACCGGGAATTGTAAAAAATGTAATCGATCTTTT
>JAQUKI010000254.1 GCA_028719225.1 Fidelibacterota bacterium
GGACAAGTTACCACGAATAGACGCAAATAAAAAATTGAAAGGTAGATATTGGAAATTGAATATTAAATCTGCATCTATCCGCGATAATCAGCGGCTTAAAAAAACTCTGCCCCCCGCAGTTAAGTAAATTATGACAAATTACCTCAAACTCGCTTCATGGGACGTTATCGGCATTCTCGGCTATCTCGTTCTGATGCTCGCCGTCGGTTTTTATTTCCGGAAATTCGGCCAAAAAGGACTCGATAATTACTTTCTTGCCGGGCGCAAACTTCCCGGCTGGGTCAACGGCATTGCCTCCGCCGCCACTGCCATGAACGGCGACGTCGCGCCGACTTACTGCGGCATGACGGTCGTGACGGGACTTTTCATTTACTGGTTTTTCATCTCGCGATTCAGTTTGGCGTTGATGATCGCCGCCGTCCTGTTCGCGGTTTTCTGGAAAAAGCTCAATCTCTTTACATCGCCGGAATTCTATGAAATCCGATTCTCGGGCAAATTAGCGACGACGATGCGCAGTTGGATCGCTTTCCGGAGCGCGTTCATCTCGATCGTCGCATGGACAGGCGCCGGACTTCTCGGCCTGCATAAGGTTCTGAATCCAACGCTCGGTTGGTCAATGACGACGACTTTTTCGCTCATCATTCCGGTAACTCTCGTTTATGTATTTCTTTCCGGCTACATTGGCGTCGTTTCCACCGACGTCATTCAAACGGTCGTCATCTTGATTTCCTACCTCGTTCTTTGTGTCGCCGTGCTGATCGATTTTCACGGGCCGACCGGACTTTACCAATCGCTCGTCGCAACTTTGGGAACGGATGTCGTGCGGTGGTATCCGCCTTCTCAAAATGAAATGCTCGGAGTCGTCGGCGTTTTTGCATGGACGATTGGAACCGCGATCGGTTACGGCGGAGACGCTGCGCCGATGGGAGGCGCGATGGAAGGTCAGCGTATATTCTCCTGTAAAAACGGACGTGAAGCATCCAAGTTTTACATCTGGGCACTGGTCGTGTTGTTCGTTCTGCTCTCATTGTTGACGATGCCTGCTCTCGGCGCGATGGTTCGCTGGCCTGGACTTTACACCGGCGAAATCAACAAAGAAACGGCGTTCGGTCTGCTCATCGGACGATACATGCCAAAAGGTTTTCTCTGGTTGGCGATCGCGGGAATGGCGGCGTCGATCATGTCAACCATCGACTCGAATCTCAACTTCGGCTCGCAGGTTTTCGTGTCCGACATCTATCGCCGATTTATCAAACGCAACCAAACCGACCGGCATTATTTGGTCGTCGGACGGATTGTGATTTTTGTCATCACCGGCTTATCTATTCTCGTCGCGACGAAAGCGACAAACGTCATCGACATCGCGATCTTCATGCTCGGACTTAGTTCGGCGGAACTCTCCGCCAACTGGGCGCAATGGTGGTGGTGGCGATTCAACGCCAAAGCGCGGATCGTCGCTTCATTCGGCGGACCGGTTATTTTTATACTTGTCAAATATGTCCTTTTCCCGCAGATCGGCGCTTACTGGCATGTGCTGATCCCGATCGCTCTGACGACGATTCTCTGGATCGCCGTCGCATATTTTACAAAACCGGATGATGAAAAGACGCTGGTCGAATTTTACCGGCGCGTCAGGCCGCTCGGTTTCTGGAAACCGATCGCCGAAAAAGCCGGGATCGTTCCCGAAGATCGATCCAGCATTCTCAAAGGTTTCGGCGTCGCAATCATCGGGATGGTCGCCGTGTCGCTTGGCGCGATGACGGCTTTTCATCTTTATGTCGGACGATGGACGGCCTCTCTATTCCTCGGACTTGGATGCGTCGCCGGCATTATCGCGTTCCGGAAGATTTACGGACAATTTATCAACAAAATGGAGCGTCGGCTGTCTTGATACTTGTGACGAGAAACAGTCCGGTTCTATATGATCTTCGACTTTTCGATTGGTTCATTTCTTCGGTATATTTTCGACGTTCATTATTAAACTGAAAGGATTCACTATGGCATCTAATATTCCGGTTTTAATGGTTGAAGGACAATCGCTCGCCGCCGCGTGGGAAAAATCGCTTCTGGAACTCTATACAAAAGGATGCGATATCAAGACCGAATACGACAAACCAAGCGATCCTCCCAGCAAAGACTCCACGATGATCATCGTCGTTAAAGAGCCGCTTTCCGAGCCAATGATCCACCGCGATTTCCCTGGCGGATTGGAAGATTTGCAGGAATATGTCCTCGAAGTTCTCGAAGGAATCAAAGACCATTGCGTCCGGAATGCCGCCGATCCGACCGATGCGCGATGGGAATATACCTATCATCAACGCCTTTTTACATACACCATTCCCGGCGTCGAAAAGATATACGACCAGATAGAAATTATTGCCGAAAAATTAGCCAAAGTTCCGCATACGCGCCGGGCTCAGGCGATTACATGGAAAGTCTGGGAAGACAACACCTGTTACGATCCCGCTTGTCTTCAGAGCATTTGGTGCCGTCTGCTCGCCGGTGAAAATGGCGTCTGGAGTCTCAACACAAACGTCCGGTTCCGTTCAAACGATGCTTATAAAGCCGCTTTCATGAACATGTTTGCCCTGACGCAATTGCAAGTTAAAATTGCCAACCGCATCTCCGAACTTTCCGGTTTTAAAGTCGAGTTAGGCCGATATATGCATCAGGCCGATAGTTATCACCTTTACGGATCGTATTTCGAAGAATTCCAGAACCGCTTTCTCAGGGCGATTGAATCGCGAACATTCGAACAGCGTACTTATCGTTACGAAGACGTCCGCGAGATCATGCAGGAAGCCATTCCGGGTATTCGGGAAAAAGCCGCAAACATGTGCCGGTGACCGGCAATTTCCAAACGGCGGAAAAGGAGAAAATCAGAATCGCTGATTACACCGATTTAAGGATTTCACAGATTTCTTTTATCAGTCATATTTTCTATAATCCGTGTAATCAACGCAATCTGATTAATCCCGAAGGTTCGGGATCAGACATTTTTTTCTCGTTCCGTCAGATTCTCAAATCTGACGCAGAGCGACGTCCGATACAGCATCAACCGATTCATCAGATTTGAACCTGCGGGA
>JAQUKI010000255.1 GCA_028719225.1 Fidelibacterota bacterium
ATAGCGAACCGACAATCCGCCGGGGCGTGCGGCGTATTCCCACTGTGCCTCGGTCGGTAAACTCCCGCCAACCCACTCGCAAAAATCTTTTGCTTCGTACCAAGTGATAAAAACGATCGGATGGTCATCGGCGCTGGTCGGTTCCTGTTCGGGCATCTTGCGATTTGTAGCGATGCAAAACTTCTTGAACTGTGCGACTGTCACTTCTGTCACGCTTAGATAAAAATCGTTTAGTGTGACCGGATGGACAGGTTTTTCGTCGTCGTTGCCGGAGTCGAACTGGTCGCCCATTTCAAAATTGCCTCCTTTAACGAATACTGCTGGAATTTTCTGAGTTCCGATCAGTATCGGATTGGATTCGGCGGCTTGGGCTTTTGGAAGAGGTTGCGGGGAACTGGCAGTTAAAAATATGGCGGTAAAACCCGCTAAGAGTGGAAGGAAGAACTGTTTTGCGTTTAAATTCAATTGAAAGATCTCTCCCTAGTAACTTTTTTAACCTATGGAAAGTCTCGACAAAATTCAAGGAAAATTTCTATAATAATGAGAAATACCGGACCAATACTGAATTTATTCGCTGTAAAACCGGATTGTCTGCAAAATGGCGTTTTGACAAACCGGGCAAAAACCTTCGATGCTTTTTGAAAACATGATGCAGTCAAGAGTCGGTCGGTAAATTCCGATCGATGAATATCCTGCTCCTTCAAAACATCCGACCTTTCCCCAATATTTTTGACTTCGCAGAAACAGAGTGAAATCTTTGGAACTCTTTGGCAATTGATCGTATCCAACCTTGTCCCATGGCGTTGGTAAGGGCGTATCGTTTTCGACTAAGTTTCGCCATTTTAATTTCTCCGGATTTGCCAGTATCGTCAGATTTGGCTCCCACGGTTCGATACCGTGCGGATAAAAGTCATTGTAAGTGACTATGGATGAATAATATTCATCTCCCAATCCAGCGAATAAATGGCCAAACTCGTGAACGAAAACGTATTCCGGCCACCATGCTTCACCGATGGAATCGATACGAGAATAACTGGTGGAAAACTGGTTGAAGATAGAACCGCCTCCATATTTTGGTGAATTGAATAGGATGCAAATGAAATCGTAAGGCGCGTTGGCGGCGACATCGCGGATGATTTCATTTTCGGTTGGAAATACATAGCGATCCAGATTTAACGTGCTGTAACTCAGACCGAATTGAGTATTCATATAACAATTCAGAGCGGGATTGTCGATGCCGGATTGTTCTGAAGGAGCCTCTATATACCATATGTTGAACCGGTCTTTCATCGCCGAAAATGGTTGGAAAGAGAAGAGAACTTTCGCATAGCGGTCAACATCGCTGCGGAATTGGCGCATTTCCTTTTTTGTATAACCTTCCGGTAGAATCAGAAGATCGACTTTTTGATGTGGATTTCCGGATTTTAGGTATGGCTTCGGTTGGAATTTTTTCATCGATACAAATCGCCGGATTAATTCTGTTTTGGGATCGATAATCAGCCTGAAATCTTCGGTGCTTTCGTTCTTCCGGTTGACAGAAGAAAGAATTATGACGACTGTCTTTTTCGGAAATGGAAATCTGACTGAAGCGTGAAATGTCCGATAAATTCCCTTGGCAGCTTCATCGGTTGTTTGCCATTCGCTGTAAATACTGCTGAAACCTCTGGAATAGATCGGCTGACCGGTTTGCGCATCCATGATCAAAACGCGGTGTTCGCCGAAATTTGTCGTGTCCAATAAATTTGTCAGGCTTCCAGCCCAACCGGGTTCTCTGATGATTTTATCGAGACTGATAATCGTTCGGTTTTTAGTGCCAGTTTGATAGAAATCGACTCGCATTGTCTCGTCGGTGAAATAATCTTCGAATCGGATAAAATCCGGTGACGCGGGCAAATTACTGTTCAAAAGAAGTGCCAGTAAACACGGAATTATTTTTTTCATGTAATCTCCATTTTCCTCCAATCAAATTATTCATTCAAGGGGGAAAATTCAATACCGACTTTCAGTTGAATGGAAAAGAAATCCTTTTTCGGGAGAGGAAGGCGTTGATAAATTGAAGACCGGTGATTAAATTCCACCAACTTTTTATCGAAACTATGATTTCTTTTATCAACGTTGACTGCACATTTGGGAAAAAAGCCGGCATTAAAAATGTCAACTTCACGATCAATAGCGGTGATTTTGTTTTCCTGACGGGACCATCGGGCGCTGGGAAATCGACAATTTTGCGCCTAATATATATGGATTTATTCCCGGAGAAAGGGAAGGTTTCCATCCGCAATTTCGACAGTTCGACGATTCGCAATCATGAAATTCCATTTCTGCGAAGACGAGTCGGAATGATTTTTCAGGATTTTAACCTGCTGCAGGATCGGGATGTTTATGAAAACGTCGCACTAAGTCTTTACGTTTCCCATTATAAAACCCGCGAGATTAAAAACCGTGTTTATGAAGTGCTGAATCAGGTTGGGTTGGGACATCGCGTCCATTTCTATCCGTCGGAATTGTCCGGCGGCGAACAACAACGGGTCGCCGTTGCCCGCGCGATTGTCAAAGAACCGGTCGTTCTTTTGGCCGACGAACCTACTGGAAATCTGGATCCGCGCGTGAGTCTCGAACTCATCAACCTTCTCAATAAAATCAATCAACGCGGAACCGCCATCATCGTTGCGACGCACAATTACGCACTGATCCCGAGAATTCCCAACGCCAGACTTTTTCAGATGGAAGAAGGTGAGGTAACGAAGATTACATGACGGTTCTCTGGTTTCTGATCAAAGAAGGATTTCGGGGACTCGCGCGCTCCAACTACAGTAGCGCGTTTTCGATCATCATCATCACACTTTCAATCATATTGTTGGGTTTTGGATATGTCGCCGCCCGGGACACGCTTTTTTTGGTCGATCATGTCCGCGCACAATTTGACGTTGATATTTTTCTGCATACATCTGCCACTCCGGCGGAAATCGATGCTTTCGGAAAAATGCTGGCCGAGATGAATGAGATACAAAGCGTCACATATATATCACCCGACAGCGCAGCCGAAAAATTCAAGCAGGAGTTCGGC
>JAQUKI010000256.1 GCA_028719225.1 Fidelibacterota bacterium
GTCGCCTCCGCCCAAAATGCCGGTTTATCTGACGCAACCTATTTTGATACAAAGAACGACCTCATTTCCAGTCTTAAAAAAACAGTCTCTGCTAACGACGTCGTGTTGGTCAAGGGTTCACGCGGAAGTCGGATGGAAGAAATCATTAAAGGATTGACAGAGTAACATGTTTTATCATTTTTTATATCCGCTAAAACGCATCTTTTCAGGGTTCAATCTTTTCCAGTACATCACATTCCGCGCGGCTATGGCGGCGATCACGGCTTTGCTCATCGCTTTCATCGCCGGTCCGTTCATCTTGAAAATGCTTAAAAAGCATCAATGCGGTGAGTTGATCCGTGAAAACGGTCCGCAAACGCATTTAGCAAAAAAAGGAACACCGACGATGGGCGGAATCATCATCCTGATTTCCGTTATCATTCCCGTCCTGCTCTGGGCAAATTTGAAAAACACTTACGTCGATCTCATTCTCCTCGCGACGATTTGGATGGGTGCGATCGGATTTTTAGACGATTATCTGAAGGTCGTCCAAAAGATGAAAAAAGGATTGATCGCCCGCTATAAACTGCTCGGACAGGTTTCTCTGGGATTGATCATCGGCGCATATATTTACTTTTCGCCGGAATTTGCAAGCACAAATTCGCTGACGACTCTTCCGTTTATCAAAGATTTTACGATCGATCTTGGAATTTTTTACATTCCGATCGTCATTATTTTTGTGACCTTCGTTTCCAATGCCGTGAATTTGACAGACGGGTTGGACGGGCTGTCGGCTGGATTGATGGGAATCGCCGCATTGGCTTTTGCGGTGATCGCTTATGTTTCCGGACGAATCGATTTCAGCGATTATTTGAATATTCTTTATCTGCCCGGCAGCGGCGAACTGACGATCTATGCAATGGCATTCGCCGGCGCTATTCTTGGATTTCTCTGGTACAACGGCCATCCTGCGCAAGTTTTTATGGGCGATACCGGTTCTCTCAGTATGGGTTGCGCGCTGGGAACGATGGCGATTCTTCTGAAAAAAGAAATCCTGTTCCTGTTGATTGGTGGCGTTTTCATCGCCGAAGGTCTTTCTGTCGTGATTCAAGTGACTTATTTTCGGTGGACCCGTAAACGAACCGGAACCGGCAAACGTGTTTTTTTAATGGCGCCTCTTCATCATCATTTCGAGATGAAAGGTCAGGATGAAAGCAAGATCGTGATCCGATTTTGGATCATCGGTATTCTGTTGGCAATTTTAGGATTAAGCAGTTTCAAGATACTATGATAAATTTAAGAACAATACCGACCGACTTTAAAGAGGTTCGAATCGCCGTTCTGGGCGCAAAACGAAGCGGCGTAATGGCGGCAATCCTTTTCGCACGAAAAGGCGCCAAGGTTCTGCTTTCCGATGCCGGTTCCGTCGAAATCGAAACCGAACATCTATTCGAACTTAACCGACTGAACATTGATATTGAGTTAGGCGGCCACACATCAAAAGTCACCGGCTCAGAGTTGGCGATTCTCAGTCCGGGAATTCCCAATTCGGCGCCAGTTGTTCAATCGTTAATTCAAGCAGGAATTCCAATCGTCAGCGAGATCGAAGCCGCTTCGTGGTTCATTGAAAATTCAACAATTATCGGCGTCACCGGATCTAATGGTAAAACCACAACGACGACGCTTTTAAACGAAATGTTCAAAGACACGATCTTTGAGCCGTATTGCGGCGGTAACATCGGCGTTTCGTTGAGCAAACTTGTGATGGATGCGGAGAAATCTACAGTTCCCAACAAAGTTTTTATCCTCGAACTCAGCAGTTTTCAACTTGAACGGATTGTTCATTTTCATCCGAATATTTCTATCATGCTCAACATTACACCCGACCATATGGATCGGTATGAGCATGACCTGATGCTTTATTTCGCGGCAAAACTCCGTATCGCCATTAACCAGAACCGAAACGATTTTTATATCTACAATGACGACGACCGGCTGTTGTGTGAAAATCTCCCGAAGAATTGCCAGACGGTTCCGGCGGGTATTTATTCCAAATCCGAAAAGCCGGTTTATGCAGACGAAAAATCAATTTATCTGAAAAGCGGAGAAAAACTGATCGATCGCTTGGAATTATTTCTATTGGGCGAGCACAACCTGTACAATATTCTGGCTTCGCTCAACGCTGCGTTGATTTGCGGAATTACGCCCACGCATCTTCGGAATGTGTTGAAAAGATTCAAAGGAATCGAGCATCGGCTGGAATATATCACGACGATCAACGGTGTCGATTACTATAACGATTCCAAAGCGACAAATGTCGATTCGGTGAATTATGCATTGAAAAGTTTTACGCGTCCCGTAATCGTCATTCTCGGCGGAAAAGACAAAGATTCCGATTTTTCACTATTGATTCCAAACCTTAAAAAGCACGCCAAGGAAGCGATTCTCGTCGGAAAAGCCGCTGCCGTAATTCGTGTTGCCCTGGAAGGCGTTCTTCCATTGACTGATGTCGGATACGATATGGAAAAAGCGATTCGAACAGCGCAAGCAAAGGCAAATCCGGGAGACGTCATTATGCTTTCTCCAGCCTGTGCAAGTTTTGACATGTATAACGACTATGAACACCGCGGTAGAGATTTCAAAGAGATCGTCCACAAAGTTGAAAAGGAAACAAAATCGGCATGATCGAAAAACATCAGAAAGTCGATAGCACATATCTGATCCTGACAATCATCATGCTGGGAATTGGCATTGTCGTCCAGTACAGCGCCAGCTCGTTTTTAGCGGCGGCAAAGTATAACAATCCGAATGTCTATATCATTGCCCATCTGAAACGCTTGATGGTTGGTGTCATAATCGGGATCGGCTTCATGTTCTTCAATTATAAATGGCTCAAGAAGATAGCTTTCTGGTTGACGATCGTTTCAATGATGTTTTTGGTCGCAGTTGTGGTTTATTATAAAGCCAAAGGAATCCCGGAGGCCGCTCGTTGGCTGTCGATCGGACCTTTCCGGTTTCAACCATCCGAATTCACGAAGCTCGCATTGATCATCTATATCGCATCATTCATCGATCGGCAC
>JAQUKI010000257.1 GCA_028719225.1 Fidelibacterota bacterium
GATGCGGCGCGGGTAGTGATTCATAAGTTGAAAGCGGTATCGTCAGTTGATAGCCAACGCCAGTGATGTCGATAACCACCATCGTTGGTTCTTTGTGTTCGAGAATTCCTTTCAGATATGCAAACATTGTCAGTTCTTGAGCAATCGGTTTTGGTTAAGGTGACAAATGGCGGCCGCAAGAGCATCGGAGGCGTCGAGTTTCAGAGATTTTTCATCGATCCCGATGATGCGCGAAACCATGAAACGAACCTGTTCTTTGGTCGCGTTTCCGTTCCCGACAACAGAAGACTTAATTTTCTTCGGTGTGTATTCGCAGATTTCCACACCGTTATTGACACCGGCAAGCAGAACAACACCGCGCGCATGTCCCATCATTAGCGCCGTGTGGATATTTTGCGCGTAAATGGCTTCTTCAACAATCATTATGTCCGGCCGCCAGTTTTGGATGACGGCGAAAAGCTCGTTATATATTTTTTGGAGTCTTTGCGGGAACGGATTATCCGGCGAAGTATCGATGGAACCTTGATCCAGACAGATAATTTTATCCGAAGTTTTCTTCAGAACACCGTACCCGGTATGATGGATGCCATGGTCAACTCCGATAACGCGAATTTCATGAACCATCAGGCATTTTCCTGAAGTTTGTTCAGAATCGCATCATCAATATCGAAGTTCCCGTAAACGTTTTGAATATCCTCGTGCTCTTCAAGCGCGTCCATGAGCGAGAGAATTTTTTGGGCGGCTTTCTCGTCTAATTTTACCGTGGTTTTCGGAACCATCGTGATCGAAGACTCTGCGATAGCAATACTGCTGGCGTTCAGCGCCTTTTTAACGATTTCAAACGAGTGCGGCTCGACGCTGACTTCATAAAATTCTTCTTCGACGGTCAGATCGTCGGCGCCGGCATCGGTCACTATCAGCAGGAGATCGTCCTCGGTGCAGGCTTTTTTATCGACCGTAATAATGCCTTTTTTTTCAAAATTGTACGCGACACTTCCCGCGGTGGCAAGATTGCCTCCTGCTCGGGAAAGAATGTGGCGGATTTCCGAGACCGTACGATTCTTGTTGTCGGTCATGGATTCCATCAGGATCGCGACGCCGCCCGGCCCGTACGCCTCATAATTGATTTCTTCATAAACAGTGCCTTCGAGTTCGCCGGTTCCTTTTTTAATGGCGCGTTCAACGTTAATGAGCGGCATATTCGCGGCTTTGGCAGCCTGAATAGCCGTTCTCAAACGCGGATTGGCATTTTCATCACCGCCGCCCATTTTCGCGGCGACCTGAATTTCCTTGATGATCTTCGTGAAAGTTCTTCCGCGTTTCGCATCAAGAGCTCCCTTTTTTCTTTTTATTGTGCTCCATTTTGAATGGCCTGACATGTGTACCTTCCTTTAGTTTAAATTTGTATTAATAAGAAATTATTCGTTCCTTCGATCGGATTTTCGTCTGGACGATCCAGGCTTCCCGGAATCCGAGATTTCCCACGCGTTTTAGCACGCGTTCCGCCTCTTCACGCGTCTGACAATTACCGATCCTGATCTTATAATAAGGCGTATAAAATGCTTTTTCGACGTCTTCCGGCGGAAAGGCCGCCAGCAATACCTGAAAAACGGAATCTGCCTGATCGAAATCACTGGTAATGAATGCCTGAACTTTCCAGCCCGTTTTTTCGACGGTTTTCAACGTATCGCCCGCAACACGATTCGATGGTACCGGCGCGGCGATGTCCGAGATGATTTCCTGAACGACCGTACCGTCAAGCAACGGTAACGCCGGCTCGTTCAGGGTTGATGGATTGAATGTCTCGTCCTGCAGTGGCAGTGTCTGACTAAACGTAACGCTGAAGATGAAGAGCTGAAGAATCCAGGTGAAGTGTTTTTTCATCGACATATTTGAACAAACCGGACAAAATATAAGAAATATTGAGAATAATAGGAAAAGATAACATCAAAACCGGACGACGTCAGATCGTGCCGATGTCGTCTGCCGGAATCCAGCCCTGCTTTCCGTCGATCAACTCGATCTTTAACCAACCGCCGTCTTTATCAAGAATTGCGACTTTCGTGCCTTCATGGACGATGAATAATTCCGTGCTTCCTTCCTGCGGTGCGGCCAAACTCCGCACGCTGTAACTAATGATGATACCTGTGTTTTGCCCGGTCTCGATCCGGTGTCTCGGAATCATGCCTGCGACGGAAATGATTACGATCGCGATAGAAATTCCCATCACGCATTTCAGAAATGTTCGAAACCGTTTGATTTCGGAGAGCGTCAGGATGGCAACGGATACTGTTGCGATGAACAGAAAAAGTCCCGCAAGTAGGCCCCAGCCTCTCGAAGATAGCAGATTCGTCGCCTGCCGTATCCAGCGAAACAGGAAAAATTCCGGTGGTGGATCAATCCGGTCTTTGACGGTCAGATTCGCCAGTTTAAGATTGAACCGAACATTCTCGTCGTTCGGCAGCCATTTTAGCGCACGTTCGTAATTTAAAATCGCCATCCCGATCGCGCCGGTGCGATAGTAGGCATTTCCCAGATTGTAATAGAGCGATCCGCTTTCGAGTCCCAACGCCAAGACCGACTGGTACTGGTCGATCGCATCCGAATAATTTTCGTTCTGGTACGCAGTGTTCCCTTTTTCAAACAAATATTCGGCGCTCTGGTTGTTTCCGGCGAATGCCAGCGAAGTCAAACCGATCCAAATTACCATGAATATCTTGCGTACGTTCATATCAGATCGCCTTGCTCAAAAGCGTTATCAGTTCTTTTTCCTCTTTAGCCAGCGTCGAATACCTCTCGGCGTCGGCGGCTGTGGGTAAAAATCGCAACTGTTCCAGTTCGGATAATATCCTGATGACACTGGAAATTGTCTCATCGGCAATCATTTTTTTCTTCAACTCGGTTTCTATCTCTGAAATGCTGATCCCCGCCGCTGGTAAATTCAAACGATCGGAAATGAAACCGACGAGAATTTGGTTCAGGATCGAAGCCAAATCCGATAGATCGCCAGATTGTAATTTTTCAACCAACAGTGCAAATGCTTTTTGGGATTTCGGTA
>JAQUKI010000258.1 GCA_028719225.1 Fidelibacterota bacterium
TTTTGTCCTTCCTGATGCGTTTTAATCAGACCAATCGTGGAATTGAAACGAATCTAATTACCGCTTTTGATGCCTTCTATGTTAACGTTTTAATCAGACCAATCGTGGAATTGAAACAAAAGTTCACCGCGTTCAAATCGAAAGCCTATATTGTTTTAATCAGACCAATCGTGGAATTGAAACATTCATAGCGATTCCTCTTTTGTCCTTCCTGATGCGTTTTAATCAGACCAATCGTGGAATTGAAACGAATCTAATTACCGCTTTTGATGCCTTCTATGTTAACGTTTTAATCAGACCAATCGTGGAATTGAAACATCAGTTCTTCGACAACCATGCGGCCAACTTCGGACTGTTTTAATCAGACCAATCGTGGAATTGAAACTGCGTTCAGGGCAAAACGCCAATAGGGACGATAACCGACAGACCTTAGTTATCATTTGTGTACTCATTGAAAATGTTGAGTATTGTTTTTGTAAACCGTTAAATTGGCTATTGTTGATTTGGCAGGTGATTGAAAATGATATTGAACAAAATGGAAACAAATCAGACGAAATTTTTCATCGGAACGTTATTCGCGATCTTTGTCCTGATGATTTTCGGAAGCAGTTGTTCTGACGGTAAGGCAGTTGCGACTTTTGGTACTGGTAAAATCACCATTGGTGAATTCGGAGTTGCCTATGCGGATTTTCTGAGTCAAACGGGTGAGAGCGATTCCGATTCTCTACGCGAGTGGTTTTTGGATGAGATGATCGACAAGCGGCTGTTGGCAACAGACGTGATGAAATCGGGTGTCCTGCTTGACGAATCGTTTCATCTGCAATTCTCAGCTTATAAGGATCACTGTTTACGTGAGGAATATTTTCGATCAGTGATCCAGCCAAAGATCAAGATTTCCGATGCGAGTCTGGATGGGATTGGCGTTTATCTGCATCAGGAACGCCGTTTTCGGAGGCTTTATTTCCATGATAAAGTATCGGCTAAACAAGCATTCAGTCTGATTGAAAACGGAGCCTCATTTATTGCTCTGGAAAATGATGTTCAATTTGATATCAATCAGCCGAAATTGGATGGAGATTTAGGCTGGTTGTCGTGGGAAGAAATGGAATTCGATGCCGCGATGGCTGGTTTTCGTCAAAAATCCGGCATGGTAACACAACCAATTCATACTGGTTTTGCATGGTCGATTCTTCAAATTGAAGGTGTGAGGAATCGCCTCGATACTTCCGAAAATTCCAAAATCACAAACCGGAAGTTTATCTATCATCTGATTGAAAGGAGCATCGGCGAGCAGTTTTCATTCGATTATGCGCGATCTATACCGCTCAAATCTATGCCAAAAATCGAATACCGGACTTTAAATTGGGTTTCGGAGAGAGTAGCTTTCATTTTGAAGCGTTCTCCCGTTTTGAATGATTTAACTACTGAAATGCAGTTGAATATCGAAGAACTTTCGCGATTAGAAAAAGCGATTCAGCCGCGGCAAAACGAGATTCTCGCAGAGATCAATGGACAGAAAATGACCGTGGTGCAATTCATTCAGGCGTTGAGATATGTTCCGTACTCAATTACTTCACAAAGCGCGTTTCTCGCGATGGATTATATTATTCGCGACGTTCTGCTAACCCAAAAGGCAAAGGAAATCGGTTTGGAAAAAAAGTTGAAAACGCTGTCGATCAGATTGCGACTTTTTGAAGAAGACTATGTTCAGAATCACTACCGGATGAAGTTGATACCGGACGCTCGAATGCCAATCGAAACGAATACGATTGGAAATGGTTCGCAAGAAAACGAAAAGGCTGTTCGCGATGTTATCGACCAATTGAGAAAAAGTGTCGAGATTCGGAAGAATCTGAAACGGCTGAGCGGATTTGCATTTATTTGAGTCGGCGATAGAGAATAGACTTCGTTATGTTTGCATCTGCATCCCTGGACATACCTGCCGGCGTGACATCTATATCATGAAATTCACCATTGGATAATTGTCGATAATTCTGGAAATTTTCTCGTGTTGAACGGAGAGTTTGACTGAAATGATGAGTTGAACAACGGATAGACGATCTTAAAAATCACTTGGTCGCTTCCTTCGTTCGGGATAAATTCGCTGGATTTTATGAATAGAAAGATCGTCAATACAGTCACTTCAAATCTTTATTCCGAGCCATCGTTTCACTCGGAAATAGTCACTCAGGCATTTCTTGGTGAAGTCGTCGAAGTGCTCGATCAATCGGATAAATGGTTCCGGATCGTTTGTCCCGACGGATATCGCGGTTGGATTCGCTGGAATACAATCGTCGATAACGGTGGTTGGGAAGCGAACGATAGCAAATGGTTTTCGCCGGATGATCCGGTGGCAAATGTCTGGACAACGCCGGAAATGACGGACATATTTCAAAAAGTGACACTTATGAGCCGGGTGCAATTAATCGAAGAGAACGGTGATGTTGTTATCGTTCGGTTACCCGACGGAAAAACCGGTTGGATGAGCAATCGACCATTGACAATTTCCGGTCAAACGATGCGTGAGAAAATCGTCAAAACAGCGCATCGATTTCTTGGCGCTCCGTATCTTTGGGGTGGGAAAAGTCCGCTCGGCATAGACTGTTCCGGATTGACACAATCGGTTTTCGGATTGTGCGGGATTTCACTGAAGAGAGATGCCGGTGAGCAATTTCTGATGAAATCTCTGAAGAAAATTGAGTTCGCCAAAACCGAACCGGGCGATCTGATTTTCTTTGGAGAAGAAGGCAAAATCGGACATGTCGGGATTTCCATTGGGAATGGAAAAATCCTGCATTCTTCTGGCTGGGTTCATATCGATAGTATGATCAAAACATCCGACTATTTTAATGAGCATTTAAAACGAACGTATCTTACCAGTAAGTCGATTGGAAATTTAATACAGTAATGGAAAAGTCGATCATCAATCGAAGCGTATTGGTTTTTAATCAGACTTACGAGCCGCTACATATCTGTGACGTGCGGCGTGCGATAACGCTGTTGCTTCAAAACAAGGCGACGATGGTGAAAACGACCGATCATCAGTTTCTCAGGAC
>JAQUKI010000259.1 GCA_028719225.1 Fidelibacterota bacterium
AGGTGTTGTTTCGGTCGGCAACGGTTCAGTCTCGTGCGTGCCGAGATTTTCGAGGCTTGTCTTCTGGCGAATCACCTGAATGAGTTTGTAGTTTTCGTCGCACGGATAGATGTCGAAAGAGGTTTCGGCTTCCCTGAGCGCATATTCGAACCATCCTTTTCTCGTATAGGCAATAGCGAGAAAATGATGCGCCTGATAACTGTTCGGGTCGCTTTGCGTGGCGGCTTTGAATTCGAGGATCGCTTCGTTGATCAGTCCTTTATCGTAGTACCATTTACCGAGGTCGTAATGTCTCTGAGACGAGTCGGAGCAGCCGACGAATGTCAGAAGCAGGACGAAGATTCCTAACCACGTTGCGACATTTTTCATATTCTCTCCCGAATTCATTTTTGACGGTTAAATTTATTTCATCGTTCACGAAAATCAAGGTAAAAAGTAGGCGGAGAGCCCCAATGAAGATGCCGGACGAGGTTTTCGGCGCAAAAAGGGAACAAAAAGACATTAAAAATTTTTATATTACGTTCCGAGTGATCGAATGATGAACCTGAACAATCAACTTAATGACCGAATAACCCGCTGATTAACGCCGATCGTGATCCAATCCCGCAAACGCCTTCTCGTGACAATTCTTCTGTTCCTGCTCCTTATTCCGGGCGTCGTGACGCTTTGGGGAAAGGAAAAGTTGCGGCTGATTCAAGCCGATCAATTAGAACAGATAACGCGGAACGAAATATCGTACAAGAAACTGACCGGCAACGTCATCTTTCAAAAAGGCGAACTGACGCTGAAATGCGACCTTGTCTATTGGTACGAAAAAGACGACCGCGCGGAATTTTACAACCACATCATCGCTACCAAAAAGACGCAACAACTGACCTGTGAACGGCTGACGTTTTTCAATGAAACCGATCTGCTGGTGGCGCGCGACAATCCGGCGCTGACCGACGAAGGCACGCGCATCGTTGCCAAATCCATCCGATTTTACACGAAAGACGAAATCTCCGAAGCCGAAGGCGATGTCTTTCTGAACGACGAGAAGCGAAACCTGCGGGCAAAATTCGTCACCTACTTATCGCCCGAGAAAAAAACCATCGCGCTGAAGAATGCGGTTTTGAACGATTTGAAGCGGCACACGTCGCTGACGGCAGACAGTTTGATCTATTTCAACGAGTCGGGAAACATGGAGGCGATGCTTTCGCCAGAAATGATACGCCGGGATTCGACCGACAAAGAGACCTTCCGCATCAAGGGAGATTTGATCAAGAGCGATGAAGACGCGGGCAATTTTCTGTCAACGGGAAATGTCGTCATCCGGCAGGAAGATTTCACCGCCACCTGCGAAAGAGTGGAATACGAAGATTCAACGGAATTCGCGACGCTGATCGGCAAACCGCGCGTCATCAGCAACGATCAGGTGATTGCCGGTCAGCGAATGGATTTGCGGTTCAAGGACGAGAAACTCTATTCGCTGTTCATCGACCAGAATGCCGTCGCGACATCCGATTCGTTTGCCTATTTGCCATCAACGGATACCAGCAAGGCGGTCGGCGATTCGGTCGTCACGCACGATGAGATCGCCGGGAAATTCATGGAAATATATTTCGATGATGGGAAGGCCGACTCGGTGCGCGTTTATGGGATGGCGACCAGTTATTACAATGTTCTCGAAGACAGCATCATCCAGGGCGTCAACGAAGCCAGCGGCGACACGGTCATCATCAATTTTTCCAAAGGCAAGATCCAGACGCTGATCGTCATCGGCGGAACGGAAGGTCGTTTTGTACCCGACCGCACCAATCATGACGTGGACACAACGATCGTCTATTCCTCCGACAAGATCGACTACTTCATGAAGAACAAGACGACGGAGCTGACCGGCAAGGCGAAAATCCAGTCTGCCGATGTCGAACTGACGGCGGGTAAGATTTTCATCCGGTGGGACGACAACCTGATGTATGCCGATCCGCTCAATCCGACGCTCAGCGACTCGCTGGACGACGATGTTCCGACGCTTCTTCAGCGCGGACGCGAACCGTTTTCAGGCGAAAAGATGGTTTACAACATGAAGACACAGAAAGGAAAGATCGTCGAAGGCAAGACCAAAGAGCAGGATGGATATTACTACGGCGATAACGTTACCAAGATCGGGAAAAACGTTTTCTATGTGTCCAACGGCATCTACACGACCTGTTCCCTTGCCGATACGCCGCATTATTATTTCAAGAGCAAGAAAATGAAATTGATCCAGAAGGACAAGATCATCGCCAAACCGATCGTTCTCTATATTCACGACATTCCGCTGATCGGTTTGCCGTTTGGCATTTTTCCGAATAAAGGCGGACGGCGACACTCCGGCTGGATCATGCCGACTTATGGCGATAACAGCAACGTCGGCGGATTTATCAAAGGACTGGGATATTTCTGGACGCTCGGCGATTATGCCGATCTGAGATTGACCGGTAACTTTTACGATAAAAAAGGCGTCATCCTGAACTATCAGACACGATACGTCGTTCGGTATAAATTCGACGGTTCCATCGATGGTTCGTACACCGACGATTTCTTTTCCGATTATCCGAAAAGACGATGGGAACTCAACATCAAGCACAGCCAGCCGATCAGCCAGACGATGCGATTTTCGGCAAACGGCAGGTTTGTCAGCGACGATGATTACAAACGGAAGATCAAAACCGACCTCGACGACCGGCTCGATCAGCAACTTATCAGTAACGCGACATTGTCAAAGTCATGGACGGGAACGCCGTACACGATGTCGATGAATTTAACACAGACGAACAATCTGCAGGCCAAGACGCTCATTCTGGCGGAACCGACAGCCGCGAACCAGAAAATATCGTACATCGACCGTTCTTTGCCCAACATTTCAGTATCCCGCGGATCGAAGCAAATCTTCCCATTGAAAGCCGGACGCGACGCCAGCCAGTCGAAATGGTATAACAATATCTATTTCAATGTCAGTTCGAGGCTCCGCAACACCGAGAGTATTTATTATCTGAGCAACGATTCGCTCGACTGGGAACAG
>JAQUKI010000260.1 GCA_028719225.1 Fidelibacterota bacterium
GTGCTCTTCCGATCTGTCTGTCGATCTGCGAGATTGCCAAGTCAAGAGCGCGTGTTTTGTTTTCATTCTTGTCTGCCATAATAATGCCTCCCGTTATTTCGTGAAAATAAATGATTCAATCGGTGTATAAACCGGACCGCGTGGTGTAAGTTCGCTTTCGAACAGGATCAGGCGGTCGGCTATTTGGCGTATCGGAGTAAATGAATATGCGAGAAAATCATTCAAACCATCAATTTTTTCTTTATCATATTTATTACGACCTATCGTCAAATGCGCTGTAAAGTTTTTTTCTTCTTTTGGAATCCCAGTTTTGAACAACATGTCGTCGATAAGAGAACTTAATTGCCGAATTTGTTCGACTCCTTGGGAGATTCCTATCCACAACACGCGCGGTTTGTTTTTATTCGGAAAGATGCCTGTATTTTCGAATTGAAAATCAAACGGCTCGATGTTTGATGAAACCGAATGGATCGCATCGATGATCCCGGGGATGCGATTCTCTTCTGTTTCTCCAAGAAATTTTAAAGTGATATGCGCGTTTTCCGGTTTGACCAACCGAACATTGTTCTTTAAAACCGATAAATCCATCGAAATTTTGTTAACTAATTGATGAACTTCATCTGAAGTCGGTATGGCAATGAATAGTCGTCTCATTAGATCGATCTCCGAAAAAGCGTTAATCGTAATTGATTCAAAGCCATCTGTGAAAATAGTTGTTTGTTCATGATCCGATCACGCAGGAACCGAAACTCGAATGACTCCAGATAGTTGTTCATCGATAGACCTACGTGTACAAGTCCGACCGGTTTTTCATTGCTTCCGCCAAAAGGTCCGGCGATTCCTGTCGAACTGAGCCCAACGTCGCATCCGGACAATTTCCGTACACCTAACGCCATTTCTTTGGCAGTCTCCGGACTAACCGCGCCATGTCGTTTTAAAGTAACCGGATCGACATTCAGAATTTGCACTTTGGATTCGTTGCTATAAGTGACGACACCCATCATAAAATATGCCGAACTTCCGGAAACATTTGTCAACCTGTCGGTGATCAATCCGCCTGTGCAGGATTCGGAGACGGCAATTGTCATCTTCTTCTCTATCAGTATATTAGCCACTGCCATTTCCAACGTTTCATCATCGTAACCGTAAACGATTTCTCCGAGTTTTTCATTTAGTTCCCGTTTTGCCACACTCAGTATTGAGAAACTATCAGGAACGTCGGAATACAGTACCAAATCGACATGTGTAAAATGCGGAAGGATCGAAATTCCAATCTGTTTTTGATCGGATATCCAATCTTCAATCTTGCTATATAATTCAGATTCCGGCATACCGGTCGTATGAATCGTTAGAGTATTGATCCGGGTTTCGGAGAGTTGTTCCATATCTTTTGAAATGGAATCAGTCATTATCCGTTCCATCTCGAACGGAACGCCTGGCATTACATAAAATGTTTTATCTTCCTGTTTGAACTTCATTCCCTGTGCGGTTCCAACCGGATTGTGAATGATTTCTGCCTTGTCGGGAATCATCGCCTGACTGATGTTTGAGTCGGACATTTCCTTGCCGCGTCTCCGAAACATGTCTCGAATATCATCCAGAATATCTTCATGAAAAACTAATTTCGAGTTAAAATATTCCGCTATTATGGTTTTTGTAATGTCGTCATGCGTTGGTCCGAGTCCGCCGGTTATATAAATCAGATCAGCGTGAATGCGGCACGCATCTATCGCCTGAATGATAGATGACTTATCATCTCCTACCGTGATGATAAAATTAACGGAAATTCCATATCGTTTTAAAAATTGTGATATATAAGTGGAATTTGTATTGACGACCTGACCGGAAAGCAATTCATTTCCGATAGAAATGATGCCTGCGTTCTTCATATGATCCAGCGAACGACGTTGATAAAAACAGCGGCATAGATGCCAGCCAGAAGATCGTCGGCAACGATTCCCCAACCGCCGTGTAAGTTCTCCAACTTATTGATGGGCGGAAACTTGGAAATATCGAAAAAACGAAACAATGCGAAAGCGGAAATCACCATCCAAACATTTCCATGAAAGTGAACACCCGGCAAAAGCGTCATCGTCAACCACATTCCAGCGACTTCGTCAATAACGACCATCGATGGATCCTTCTCATCTTTTTGTTTTTCGATCTTTCCCGCCGTTACAACGCCGACAATTATCAGAATAATCGTCCCAATCGCTTTCCAAATGTACCATTCATTTGGAAAACAAAACCAAAGGGCGAGCGCAACCAAACTAGCTACTGTGCCGGGAGAAACCGGAACTTTTCCGACGAAGAAAAACGTTGCAATAATTGTGGATAGTCTATTTTTCATCGACAGATGTCGAACTTTTTTTTAGATATTTTAGATTCGTAAAGATATATTGCGCACCGGTATAAACAGTAAAAACCGTCACAATTAACATAAGGATATCGATAACATGATATTTTTCAATCAAAGCGACATACGGTGCAATTCCGAGGAAAATCTTCCACCGTTGCGTGATATGATAGACGAGGATAAAGCAAACAACGCCGACTTGCGAACCGGTTTTGATTTTTGCTATCTGACTGGTTGTCATCGAAGTTTCCTTAATCTGCATCAGGATGCGCAAACCTGTGACAATAAAATCACGCAGGATTACAAGAATTACCATCCAGAGAGGTATCAGATCAAGAATAGCAAACGAAATAAAAGCCGCCGACATGAGAATCTTATCAGCAAGCGGATCCAGGAATTTACCGAGACTGGATACTGACTGGTACTTGCGCGCATAATAACCATCGTAAGCATCGGTGACGGAAGCAATGATGAAAATTATTAGTGCAAAAATCTCAAAGAATGAATGTTTGCCAAATAAAAAATAGATAAATAACGGCGTCAGAAGAATTCTGGAAGTCGTTATAAGATTTGCAATCGTAAAAGCTTTTTGTTTCATTATAAGTTTGTACGACCTTCTAATGCGTGGGTTAATGTAATTTCATCTGCAAATTCCAGATCGATTCC
>JAQUKI010000261.1 GCA_028719225.1 Fidelibacterota bacterium
TTTAGGTTACTCATCCATCGGCGTTGATTTGAATCCAATCGCATGTCTCATTGCAAGAGTCTCAACTCAGGATTGCTCACAAAATATTGTGGAGTCTTCCACTCGTTGTGTCCAGAAAGCAAAAGCCACTGAAGGATTAATATCAATTCCTTACATCCCGAATCTGGATCATTGGTTTAAAAAACCGATCCAGATTGCAGTTTTTGGATTAATCACGGCTATCAATGAAATTGAAGAAGAAAATCTCAGAGATGCATTACGGTTAGCATTGTCGAGTATACTCGTTCGTGTTTCAAATCAAGATAGCGATACCCGATATGCTGCAATAAATAAACTCGTGGAAAAAGATGACGTTTATTCAATTTTTTCCCGTGTTTGCCAACAATATATGCAGGTTTTGCACTCATCTCAAGAAGATTACCCAAACGCGTTCGTCTTAAATAAAAATATTTTAGAAGTTTCTCCATCGGATATACCTAGAAAAGTAGGATTAGTTATTTCGTCACCACCTTATCCAGCTGCATACGAATACTGGCTTTATCATAAATATCGAATGTGGTGGCTAGGATTCGATCCACTATCAGTAAAAGAGCATGAAATTGGTGCAAGATCACATTTCTTTAAAAAAGATCATCACACCCCCAAAGACTTCGAGAACCAAATGCAGAAAGTCTTCAAGCTCCTATCGAAGATTTGCACCCCAAATTCTTATGCATGTTTCGTTGTTGGAAATTCAAAAATTCATGGAGAAATAATCGATAACACTGAATTGTTGATTTCCGCTGCTGTCAAAGAGAATTTTGAACTTCGGACAATACTTCCACGGAATATTCCATCAAATCGAAAATCGTTCAACTTATCAAATTCAAGAATTCTAACCGAGAATATTATTATTCTTCAGAAGTGATTTATCTTGAAAAAGCCGATTAGTGCTTATCTTAAGTGGCATGATTATCGGTATTATCCCTATGAAAAATTTTTTGCATTTCGAGAAGTTGAATCCTTACCTGGGTTTTTAAGTTATACTCCTGCTGAAGATGGAATCACAGTAAATTTTGATAAAGCAATCCCCGATAAACTAAATAAATTGGTTTATTTCTCTAAATACTCCGTTGGTGACGGGCCTCTCACAAAAACATTTCAGGCCCTTTTAGAGAATGGATATACAAAAAATAATACAAAACGCCAGGCAACCCGGTATCTCGTCCATGGACTTCATGAGTATAAAGGAAAATTTAATCCACAGATTGTTCGATGCATACTAAATTGGTACAATTTACCTGAGGATTCTCAGATTGTTGATCCATTTTGCGGAAGCGGTACGTCAATTATTGAATCCGGACTTGCTGGTTTTGAGAGTATCGGATGGGATTTGAACCCGTTCGCTGTTTATCTCACAAATGCGAAAATTCTTGCATTAAAAACAGATCTCGATGTTTTGAAAGAGCAAGCAAAAAAAATATTTTCACACAAACCCAACGAAAAGAAAATTTTGTGTGAAAATGATGGAAGACTTGAATATCTAGAGAAATGGTTTCCAAAAGATACCCTAGAAAAAATTGAACAAAACCGATTGACCATAGAAAATGAAACCAACCAAAACGAGTCTATCTTTAAGATCATTTTGAGTGATTTACTAAGAGATTATTCGCTTCAAGAGCCATCAGATCTCAGAATCAGACGCAGAAGCAGTCCGCTTCCGAATATTCCCATTGAAAAATCCTTCAAAAAATCAGTCTATCGACAATTGGAGGAATTAGAAAGAACAAGAGAGATCATTAGCGGCAAAAATTTCAATACTGTCGCATTCCATGCGGATGGTCGTTTTGTTACTGAGGTGTCGTCACGATCTCCGATAAAATTACAAGCGAACTTTGCTATTACGAGTCCACCGTATTCTGCAGCTCTCCCATATATCGATACCCAACGACTTAGCTTAATTTGGTTGAATTTAATCAATCCCAATGAAATAGCCAAGACCGAAAAAATCCTGATCGGAAGCCGTGACGCCGCAGAGAATATTTTACGGGATTTGGAATATCAGCTTTTGATAAATTCATCAAATCTTCCAGATTCTATCCAGATGCTTTGTTCCAATTTGCATGAACGGCTAAACTCTGGCGATGGTTTTCGAAAGCGTGCGGTTCCTGGGATATTGTATCGCTATTTTTCGGATATGAAACAGACCTTTCATACGGTTCGTTCAATTATGAAACCGGGTGGAGTATATACCTTAATCGTAGGAACCAACCGGACAACTATTGGAGGGCAAACCGAATACATAAACACGCCGGAATTACTTTCTGAAATTGCAGTCTCGTCAGGATGGAAAAACATGGAATTATTAAACTTGGAGACTTACAAACGATATGGTATGCATGCTGCTAATGCAGTTCAAGGCGAAACTCTGTTGGTTCTGAAAAAATGAGTGAATTTTGTTTACAGCCGGATGTTTATCGAACCGGAGCTAGTGTCAATTTATTGACATTACTCGAAAATGTCTGGATTCGTGACCGAAATTTCGGCGAGGGAACAAATTATCTCGTCTCTGGTTTTGGAAATTATAACGGCGGTGTCCGTTTCTTTTCATCATTTAAACGACATGTTGATTTAGGCGGAAGAGTTGTAGCATTTTTCGGAGCAAGTACATCTCAGCGTTTGACAAGTAGACAACTTGTAGCACGGCTTTTAGAATGTGGATGTGAAGTATATCTCATAAATCGAAAACAAATTTTCCACACAAAATGCTATGGCACTACAAATTCTGGAAATCGATTGATTGTTACATCTGGCAACTTTACCTCAAATGGTATTTCCCATAACGTTGAATCAGCACTTTATCTCGATTATGAATTGACCTCGCTTCTAAATTTTCAATGGTCTCACCTTGAACGATCGATTCTTAATCAGAATTGGGAAATTTATCGCCCAACATTAGCCGATCTAGACGATCCTGCCTGGAAGGTAATATACGACGAACATCAGGAACGCTTCAAGATTGAAGAAAGTCAAGCAAA
>JAQUKI010000262.1 GCA_028719225.1 Fidelibacterota bacterium
GTGATGAATTGCTTTATCGCCAACAGTTGATCGCCGACGTCCGCCGGGATTATTTCTCCGTCATTTTGCACGACAAACTGAAAAATCTTTCCGAGAAGAGAGTGAATCTGGAAAGTCGCCGGCTCGATGTCATCGAAGAGATGGTGAAGGTCGGAACCCGTTCGATCGTCTATTACACGAAAGCCAGGATGCGGCACGCCGATTCCGTCAACGATTATTCGCGGGAAATTCAAAACCAGATCGAATCCCGGCGAAAACTTTCCAAACGCACCGGCATGGACATCAATTCTCCGCTCGAAGAAACCGACCTGCCGGAAATCACGCTCGGGTTGGATCGCCTGACCGAAATCGCCTATAAGAATCGTCCCGAAATGCAATTAGTCGCACAAAGGATCGAATTCGCGATGAAACAAAACCGGCGCGAACATTTAAAGGTTCTGCCATGGTTCAATTTCGTCGAACTCAATTATCACGTCGAAGCGAACAACAAAGCCGACTGGGGCGAACTGACGATGGGAATCGAAGTTCCGCTTTTCAACTTGAATCGCGGAAATATCAAAGCATCGACATTAGCCGTGAAGAAAAAGGCCGTCGAATCCGACGCCGTCAAAGAGACGATCGGTTATGAAGTCAACGCCGCTTATACGGTGTATCGGGATCTGTTGCTGGATTGGAAAAACTTTTCTCATGAATCCGACACGCTGATCGCCGAAGCCACACAGGTTATCGAACAAGCCAAACAACATCAGACGCTGTTGATGGATGAAGTGATGGAAATGGAATTGACCATTCTGGAAACACAGGAAATTCTCGCGCAAAAGAAAAAGGACCTCGCCGACGCGCTTTTAGACCTTTGTATCACATTAGGCGTCGAAGATTACGCGAGTTTACAGGATTGATATGGCAGACGATCTGAGTAAAATCCGGCGCTACGAACTAAAATACGCGATCACCGAATCCGTTGCGGGTGAAATCCGCGAATACATCCGGAATGTCTGCGTTCCGGATAAGCATGTCGAGACCGGGAAAAATTACTATATCGTCAATAATATCTATTTCGATACCGACGATCTGCGGTTTTATTACGATACAAAATACCGCAAATTGACGCGTTTCAAGGCGCGCGCCCGTTATTACGGTCTTAAGTCCAGCGGAAATATTTGGCCCGAGATCAAATTCAAACATGCGAATATCGTCTGGAAAGTTCGAAAAAAAATATCGACGCGTGAATGGGCGGATCAGTTTTCACCGGAGGTTTTTGAATATTTATTGAACGATGTCCGACCGAGCGTGAATACTTTTGAGGATGTCGTCTATTGGTTTGACGCTCGCCCGATTTCGCATGTCCGGTACGTGCGCGAACCTTATGTCAGCGTTCAGGATGATTACGGGCGGATCACTTTCGACCGCGAACTTTGTTATCGCCGGATGGACGGTTCCATCGATCTCGATTACAATGAAAGCGAAATGCTTTATTATGACGATCCGATGACGACATTCAATCCGCGATCGCTCGTTTTACTGGAAATCAAAACCGAAACGCTGGTTCCGTACTGGGTAATTCAAATGATCAAAATGTTCGGTCTCGCCCAGCGACCGTTCTCGAAATATTGTTACAGCATCGACAACATGCTCGAAAGAAATTCGACTGAGCGATGCTCCGTTTTTGACTTTTAATGCAGGAAATCAGGATAATTTTTATGAGAGTTCTCAAATCGTTTTCTTTCTGGATGATTTTCATGGTCGCGCATGTACTTTTGGCCGGCGACGTGACGATCAACGAAATCATGTACAACAGTCCCGGCGATACCGACATCGAATGGGTTGAACTATACAACAACAGCGGCGCCGCGGTGGATTTAACCGGATGGTATTTGATCGACGACAATGACGATCATACGCATTGCGTGCTTTCCGGAACACTTGCCGCGGGCGGTTATTTGGTCGTCGCAAGAATCGTTTATCAGTTTCAGGTCGCTTTCCCGACTGTTACGAATGTCTTTTCGACCGGATTCGGCGCCGGAACCGACGCATGGGCTTTGAGCAATGGTAGTGACATTGTTCGATTGTTTGACGGTTCCGGGCAACTGCGCGATGTCGTGGAATATCAGGACGGCAACGATTGGCCGAGCGGTGCGGACGGCGATGGTCCCTCTCTGGAACTCTTGAATCCGAATTATGACAATACTTTGGCGACGGCCTGGCGTTCCAGTTCGGCTGACGGCGGCACTCCCGGAATTGTCAACAGCGTTTATACGGCCAATGCGGCTCCTGTTTGCAAAGACGGATTTCGTTCGGTCGATCTTCCGACGCATTCCCAAACCGTCGCAATCAGCGTGTTCGCTTACGATCACGAGGGATTGAACAGCGTCAATCTGATGGTCAGCGCCGGAAACGGTTATTCGGCTACCGCGATGGCTGACGATGGTCTGAACGGCGACGCGGTGTCCGGCGATTCCATTTTTACGGCTGTCATTCCCGCGAAAAACAGCGGAGCGCTCGTCAAATATTACGTGATCGTGCAGGATCTGATCGGGCAAACCGACACATGGCCGAACAATGCTCCCGATGAATATCAGGCATATACCGTCGATTATACACCGCCCGCTTTGATGATCACCGAAGCCATGGCGGCGAATCAATCCACGAATAAGGACGGAGCCGGAGAATATGATGACTGGTTGGAAATTTATAACAACGATTCTCAAACGGTCAGTCTGGCTGGAATGTTCGTCAGCAGTTCGATGGACAATTCTCAGGCGTTTGAACTGCCCGATGTCGATCTCGATCCGGGTGAATATCTGCTCGTTTGGGCGGACAATGATACCGAGCAGGGCAGTTTGCATGCCGATTTCAAATTATCCGCAAGCGGTGAAGACGTTGCGCTCTTTGAGACGATCGATCACGGCAATGTGCTGATTCATGGCTGGTCGTTTGGCGTGATGGCATCGGATATTTCGATGGGTTTTCC
>JAQUKI010000263.1 GCA_028719225.1 Fidelibacterota bacterium
CGGTTTTGAACCGACGGATATTCTGGAATCGATTTTTCTGATCGTCAGGCAAATTTCCGAAGGAGAAAGTCGAGTAGAACTTCAATATAAACGAGCCGTCCGTCCGGAAGGGAATCTTCGCGCAATTGAAATAATTGGCCGTGTTTTTGAACCATGCGATTCGGTTTGGCGAGGACTTGGATCGATTGCCAACAGCGGTTTGCGGATCAGGTCTGAATATTCCCGATTCGACGCGATGAAAATATTTGATATTCCGTTAGCCGAAATTACTGAAAATCCGGCCTGTTCGTGCGGCGAAATTATGCGAGGCGTTAAAACGCCGCCCGACTGTTTACTTTTTGGAAAAAATTGTACACCGGAAACCCCGGTCGGCGCCTGCATGGTAAGTTCGGAAGGCGCCTGCGCGGCGTGGTTTAAATACAAAAAAGGTGATTGAAATTTTATGATGAATCAAATAACCGGAAAAATCGTCAGAGCGCATGGAAGCGGCGGAAAACTGACCCACGAATTGATTCAATCGCTGTTTGTGAAGCATTTTTCAAATCGCTCGTTAGATGAACTTCTCGATTCGGCAATCCTTAAAAATCCGGGCGGAAAAATAGTATTTACGACGGATTCGCATGTCGTCAAGCCGCTCTTTTTCCCGGGCGGGGACATCGGAAAATTATCGGTGACGGGAACAGTCAACGATCTGGCGGTTTGTGGCGCGACGCCGCTCTATTTATCCTGCGGAATGATCATCGAAGAAGGATTTGAAATTGACAGATTGGAAAAGATCGTTATTTCGATGAAAAATGCCGCTGAATCGGCAGGCGTTCAGATCGTCACAGGCGATACGAAAGTCGTCGAACATGGCGCGGCGGATGGCATATTTATCAATACTTCCGGGATCGGCGTTCGGAATTCAAAAGTCCAACTATCTTTAAAATCGATTCGGATCGGTGATGCTGTTCTCGTCAGCGGATGGATGGGCGATCACGAAGCCGCGATTATCAAAGCGCGCGAGGAGTTCAATATTTCCGCAGACATCGTCAGCGATTGCGCTCCGATAAGCCGATTAACTCAAAAACTGGTTAATGAAATTCCCGATTTACGAATCATGCGCGATCCGACTCGTGGTGGATTGGCGACTACATTGAATGAGTTTGTCTGGAGACAGAAATTCGGAATTCGCATCGATGAAAAATCGGTTCCTGTTCGAGAATCGGTACGCGGACTCTGCGAACCGCTGGGATTCGATCCGCTGTATTTGGCGAACGAAGGAAAGATCGTTGCGATTGTCGGAAAAGAATCCGCCGGAAAGACATTGTCGATCATGAGATTGTCACCGGAATGCGATTCAGCCGCTATCATCGGCGAAGTGATCGACGAGCCGAAAGGAAAAGTTCTTCTGAGAACCGGCATTGGCAGTAACAGAATTCTCGACATGCTGACAACGGAACAGTTACCAAGAATATGTTGATAAGCACGATATATATAACGACGGGAATGATATTTTGCACGAATTGACAATTGCTGAAAATATCATCAAAATGGTCGAATTGGAAGTCGGAAAACGAAAACCCGATCAGAAAATCCGCCGGATCGTTTTTCAGGCGGGAAGGATGAATGCCATCATTCCGGAATCTCTAACTTTCAGTTTCGATACGATTAAAAAATATCATGCGAATTTGGCAGAAGCGGAATTGGTAATTCAAATACTGCCGATTACCGTTCGTTGCCAATCGTGCGGATCCGAATCGACGATCGACGAACCGGAATTTAGCTGCCAACATTGTTCCGGAACTGAAATTGAAATGCTCTCAGGATCTGAAATGTTTGTCGAATCCATTGAAATAGATGAAGAATAGGAGTTCATGTGAAATTGTTTATTGTTCGTAAAGTACTCGAAGCGAATGCGAAAATCGCGGACGAGATCCGACGGAAGATGATCTGTTCGGACACATTGCTGATCAACATCATGAGTTCACCGGGTTCCGGAAAAACCGCCTTACTTGAAACGCTGATTCCGCGTCTTCAGAAAAGAGGCGTTCGGGTCGGTGTGATCGAAGGCGATATTACATCGACTCGCGATGCGGAGCGGCTTCAGCCGTTGAATATTCCGATTTCACAGATCAACACCGAGCCCTTTGGCGGCGATTGTCATCTGGGTACGGAAGTGATTTTACCGGCGCTGGAACCGTTCGACTTGGAGAAGACAGACATCATTTTCATCGAAAATGTCGGGAATCTGGTCTGTCCGGCAGAGTTCGACACCGGCGCGGCATTGAACGTCGTTCTGATCAGCGTTACCGAGGGAGAAGACAAACCGCTCAAGTATCCGCTGATGTTTCGGGTTTGTCAACATGCGCTCATCAGCAAGATCGATTTACTATCAGTCCTGGATTTCGATGTGGAATTTTTAAAGACCAATATCCTTAAAATCAATCCAAAAATCAAGATTTCGGAGATTTCATCCAAAACCGGAAAAGGAATTGACGAGTTCATTGATAAATTGATACGATTTTCCGGAAAGGACGATATTGCGAAATCGAAATGTTAACGTTAATTTCATGCGGCATTTGAAATAAATACGGATGACGGATCATGAAAAAGAAGATACTGATTATTGATGATGACATCGACCTCGTAGAAGTATTGAGGTTGACGCTGGAAAACAACGGATACGAAGTTTTCGACGCGCAGGACGGGACGCGGGGAATGGAAAAAATTCTTAAAATTCGTCCGGATTTGATCATTCTCGACGTGATGATGGCAACGTGGGACGAAGGATTTGAAGTCGCGCACGATATCCGCGTGAATCCGGAGATCGCCGGAATTCCGATCATTATGTTGACTGCGGTGTCTCAACAAATGGGCATCCGGTTTGAAAAAGATTCCGACACATTACCCTTTGATGAGTTTATCGAAAAACCGGTCATGCCGAATCGGTTGGTCGAAATCGTTAAAAAGTATCTG
>JAQUKI010000264.1 GCA_028719225.1 Fidelibacterota bacterium
GTTCGGAAAAGGTTCGATCATGAAACTCGGTGAAACGTCGGCACTTGTAGCGGTCGATGTCATATCTACCGGATGTCTTTCACTGAACGCCTGCATTGGCGTCGGTGGAATTCCCCGCGGCAGAATCACAGAAATTTATGGACCGGAATCATCCGGTAAAACGACACTGGCACTTCATGTTATTGCCGAAGCTCAGAAAGCAGGCGGCTACGCGGCTTTTATCGATGCAGAACATGCGCTCGATCCGAAATACGCGGGAAATCTCGGCGTTTCAACGAAAGATTTGCTCGTTTCTCAACCCGACAGCGGCGAACAGGCGCTGGAAATTACCGAAACATTAGTCAGAAGCAATGCCATCGATGTTGTTGTCATTGACTCGGTTGCGGCTTTGGTTCCACGTGCGGAACTCGAAGGCGAAATGGGCGATTCGCATGTTGGATTGCAGGCACGACTCATGTCGCAGGCATTGCGGAAATTGACCGGCGCCGTCAGTAAATCCAATACGGCGATCATATTCATTAACCAGATCCGCGAGAAAATTGGCATAATGTTCGGAAATCCAGAAACAACAACCGGCGGACGTGCACTGAAATTTTATTCGTCGCTTCGTCTGGAAATCCGACGCATTGCGACATTGAAGGAAGGCGACTCGAATTACGGAAACCGGGTGAAAGTCAAAGTTGTCAAGAACAAGATGGCGGCGCCATTCCGTGAAACTGAATTCGACGTGACCTTCGGCCAGGGAATTTCATATGTTGGAGATTTGCTGGATCAGGCAGTTCAGGCAGATATTATTCAAAAAAGCGGCTCGTGGTTCGCTTATGGCGACGAGAAAATTGGTCAGGGTAGAGAGAACGCCAAGAGTTATCTCGAACAAAATAAAGATATTTACGAAAAGGTTGAGAAACAGGTAAAAGTATTTCTGGGTCTGGAAAAGGCTCCGGAAACCGTCGCGTCGTAAACCAAGTAAGGTGCAATTATGAATCCGGAAGCCGGTTTTTTACCGGAAGAAGATACAGTTTATCGTATTACAGCGATCACACATCAGGAAAAGCGCAAAGATCGGTTATCTGTTTTTCTCAATGGAAAATTCGCTTTGGGAATTGCGGCGAATACAAATGTGGCATTTCCACTTACTGTCGGTCAGCTGATTTCAGGGAAACAGATTCGTGTCATTCTTTTCCACGAAGCGTTTGAAATCGCAAAGGAACAGGTTATTCATTTCCTGACGATCCGGATGCGAAGTCAGCGCGAGGTTGAACTTTATCTCCGACGAAAACAAACGGAAACGGCAGTGACTCATCGGGTGATCCAATATTGTCTGGAACACCGATACCTCGACGATCGTGCGTTTGCCAGCGCGTTTATACGGGATCAATTTCATCTGAATAAAAGTGGAATTTTAAAGATTCAATCTGCATTACGACAAAAAGGCATTTCGAGCGAGATCATCAATGAACTGCTGAAAAGTATGGAACCCGAGATAGACGAACTTACCATCGCTATTAAAGTAGGGGAAAAGAAATTGAAAACACTGACAGATGAAAAGACTCGCAAGCAGAAGTTAATGAGATTTTTACTCCAAAAAGGGTACAAAAGCGAAACGGTGATCAAGGCTGTCTCTCGTTTGCTCACGATGCGATGAACTTTTTAAGGCAGGTTTCAGGTCGAGTTATCTTCTTGCATATCTACACGATAGAAAATAACTTTACGACCAGAATTAGGTTATTTAACAGGATTCGTTCAGTATAAAAACCGATGATTCCGGCGGTTACGGCTAATCGCCGGATTTGTGTTTGATAGAGAGAAACCGTTTCGCAGGAGCAAGATGAAAACATCCCGTGAAATTCGAGAAGATTTCATTCATTATTTTAAGAAAAATCACCATAAAATCGTCCACAGCGCACCGGTCATTCCGCAAAATGACCCAACGTTGCTTTTTACAAACGCTGGAATGAATCAGTTTAAAAGTATTTTCCTTAATCTCGAAAAGCCGCCGTATCCACGCGTCGCCGATTCGCAAAAATGTATCCGCGTTAGTGGAAAACATAACGATCTCGAAGAGGTTGGGCGCGATACATATCACCATACGTTTTTCGAGATGCTTGGAAACTGGTCATTCGGAGATTATTATAAAGAACAAGCGATTGCATATGCTTGGGATTTACTAACGAATATCTGGAAATTACCGAAAGAACGGCTCTGGGCAACCGTCTATCGTGATGATGATGAAGCGGCAGAGTATTGGAAGAAAGTAACTGATATAGCGCCCGACCGAATCTTACGGTTTGGCGAGAAGGAAAATTTTTGGGAAATGGGTGAAACCGGTCCCTGCGGTCCTTGCTCAGAAATTCATTACTACATGGGTGATACACCGGAGATACAATCCGCCGAAAAAGTTAATGCGTCCGATCCGGAATACATCGAACTCTGGAATCTTGTTTTTATTCAATATGAACGCGACAAAGAGGGCGTTTTACATCCGTTACCAAGTAAGCACGTCGATACAGGAGCAGGCTTGGAACGTATCGTCACTGTTTTACAAGGTAAAAAATCAAATTACGATACCGACTTGTTTATGCCGATAATTCGCCGCGTAGAATCGATCACAGGCGTTCAGTATCTGCCGGAAACCGGTATGCCGCATCGCGTTTTATCCGATCATGTTCGTATGCTGGCTTTCGCGATCGCGGATGGCGGAATGCCATCCAATGAAAGTCGCGGTTATGTCATCCGCCGTATTTTACGCCGCGCTGCACATTTCGGTAGAATGTTGAACATGAAAGAGCCGTTCGTTTACGAACTTATCGAACCGTTGATCGAAATTCTCGGTGACGTTTATCCCGAGATCGTCGAACGGAAAACACATATTCAGAGCGTAATCAAGGCAGAGGAGAAATTCTTTGGTGATACGCTTGATCGCGGGTTAGAAGTCT
>JAQUKI010000265.1 GCA_028719225.1 Fidelibacterota bacterium
AAAAGAAAATCGAGAAGTTGGCAGAGTTCGCCGGTGATTTCTACACGAAAATCGACAAGACGAAGAGTCTCGCCGAAACGGCCAAACTCAATTCCGCGATCCAGTTCAGCAATATGCCGGACATTACGCTTTCCGCAATGCTTCCCGGTATCGGTCGCTCTCCGAAGGTTATCGGCACTTTACGCGCGCTGGAAGCCGGACAAATGTCCAAACCGATCGATATCGGAACACGCATGGCAATTCTTAAAGTCGTTGCCAAAGCGCCGTTCGATCAGACAGCTTTCGACGCTCAAAAAGCGACGATCAGAACCAATTTGAACAATCGCAAGCAAATGTCGATTTATAATGACTGGGTCAGCGAACTCAAGGCGAACGTAAAAATCGTCGATAATCGCGCAAATATGTATTATTGATCGATACTTCCATATCGTTAAAAAAGTCCGGCAATCCCGGACTTTTTTATTATTGGAAGATGCCTTTGCTTGAACTTTCGGAGAATCCATGACTAAAATGGTTAATTCAAACCTAACATTTGTGGAAAATTTTCAATAATTTCTTTTGGATGAAGATACGACGTTGTAATTATGAATCGAAGATGGAAAACCGGTTAGACAAAATCGGCACAGAGTCGGTTGATTTTAGTGTGAATTGATATGGAATTTCTGGTCTTAGGATTATTATTCATTCTCAATGGATTCTTTGCGCTTTCCGAAATCGCGTTGGTTTCAAGTAAAAAAACCCGGCTCGAACAAGCGAAACTCGCCGGAAGCAAAGGCGCCGGCATCGCCCTGCGTCTACGGGAAAACTCAGAAAACTTCCTCTCCGCTATTCAATTAGGAATTACACTCATCGGAATCGTGACCGGTGTTTACGGCGGTGTAAATATCGCCGACAACGTAACGCCTTTTTTCAATAAGTTTGAAATTACACGAGCCTATTCTCATGAAATCGCACTGACATTGACCGTCATTCTGATCACTTTCGTTTCCATCATCATCGGCGAGTTGGTTCCCAAAACCATCGCACTGAGCAATCCGGAGAAAATTGCTAAAAAAGTCGCTCCGATCATTTCATATTTCAGTACGCTCTGCTATCCCCTCGTGAAAGTTCTTGCCTTTACAACAAATTTAGTCAACGACTTCTTCGGAATAAAAAAACAGCCCGAACACCTGACGGAATCCGAACTGAGACAGATGATCAAAATCGCTTCGCATGAAGGCGTCATCGAAAAAGAACAGAATCTGATCCACGAAAAAGTTTTCTACTTCGCCGACAAAAAAGCCAAACACATCATGACGCATCGCACTGATGTCGAGTGGTTCGACCTTAACGAACCACCGGAAGAAGTACATCGCAGGATTCTGGAATCGCGCCACAGCAAGATCATTTGTTGCCGGGAAGACCTGGATCATTTTACCGGAATATTAATGATAAAAGATTACCTGCTCGCTCTGAATGTCGGTGAAAAATTTGACATACAAAAATTACTCATTCAACCATTGGTCATCCCGGAAAATGCCGACGCTCAGAAAGTACTGAATCTCTTCAAACTGAAACAGCCGCATTTCTGCATCGTCGTCGATGAATTCGGCGGTTTTGAAGGAATCATCACACTTTACGACATCATGGAAAATATCCTCGGAGAAATCCCGGACGAAGGCGAACTGTACGAACCGGACGTTTTTGTCAGAGACGATAAATCCATTCTGGTCAGCGGCGATGCGCCGGTGGAAACTTTAGCCGAGATCATCGAAGGTTTGACCATCGATTTCGATCAAATCGACTATTCGTCCGTTGCTGGATTTGTTCTTTCCAATATCAATAAAATTCCGCAGGTCGGCGATAAATTCAATTTCGCCGGTTATGTTATCGAAATTGTTGATATTGATGGTAACAGGATCGACAAGATTTTGATACGGAAAAAGACGGAAACTTAACCGCGATTATAAAGGAACAGCCCGTAACCTGTAATCCGCAAACTGAAATCCGAATCATCCAGTCGGAGGTAAAATGGAAAAACCGGTTCTAATCGATGCGAATGTTTATCCAACGAACGAAATCCTTTTTTCTCATCTTGGAAAAGTAAAGATCGTCTATCTCTCCCTTTTCGACTATATCCATCGGACATATCCGGACTTTGTCGAAAACTGGAAATACTATCGTGACGGTAACTGCTGGTTACTCAACGTTACCCGAAAGAAAAAAGCGCTTTTTTGGCTTTCCGTAAGTGACGGTTCTTTCCGAACGACATTTTATTTGAGTTCAAAATATGAAAAAGAGATCGTCAAAAGCAACATTCCGGCGGAATTAAAGCAACAATTCATGGGATCTTCCGGAAAGAAAATACGCGGAATAACGATTGTATTGACGACAGAGAAAGATATTGAAACCTTCAAAGAATTACTTTCCATCAAATTGTCTATAAAGTAACTGGCTTGGAAACTGCCGGATTTGATTCATTTGAATTTGTGATTTTGAATTTGGTCGTAATTTGGATTTTGCCTCGTAATCTCCTCAGACATGACGGGTGATTTAACTTATAGAGCAGTGTGACTCTTCCTCATAAAAAATCATTGCATATGGAAAATATTCATTTTAATATAACAGCGCTTTTAAGTAATAGTTTTTTCGGGAATTTCTCATGATTGCTCCGTCGTTTCATGTGACTGACGGAGCGAAGCCGTGACTGGAGGAAAGAGAAAATCGACTGCGAAACACACGAAAAGAAAACCGCGAAACATGCCGAATAACACGGAAAGAGATGAAAGATTTTGAGTATAAATTTTCTAAAACCTTCGTGTCTTGGCGCCTTGTACGTTTGGTTGTGAATAAAATAAATAAAAAAGAAATTAGCAATATGAAACCATTGGGTGGAGAAATTGATTTGTGCCTTAGGCCGCCAGAGCTTGTCACAAAGATTAATTCCCGCCCATC
>JAQUKI010000266.1 GCA_028719225.1 Fidelibacterota bacterium
ATGTATTCCAGACTCTCCACTTCCAGATATTCGCGGATGTCTTCGATTGATTTTTGATTGGCGATCAATTCATCCTGAGATGGAAAATCCATCCCGTAATAACAAGGAAACCGGACAGGCGGCGAACCGATGCGAATATGAATCGCCTTCGGACAAACTTCACGAATCAGATTTACGAGTTTCTTTAATGTCGTTCCGCGAACGATCGAATCATCGACGACGACGACATTCCGGTCTTTGAGAACACCACCAATCGGATTGAATTTGATTTTCACCGTGAAATCGCGCATTGATTGTGTCGGATGAATAAACGTTCGTCCGATGTAGTGATTACGGATCAGTCCGATGTCGAATCGCGCCGACGATCTTTGTGAGAAACCGATGGCAGTCGTATTGCTTGAATCCGGTACAGAAATGACGATTTCAGCATCTTCCGCCGGCTTTTCAAGTGCAAGAGTCTTTCCGAGTTTGCGGCGGGTTTTATCGACGTACTCGCCAAATATTCGGCTGTCGGGTCTGGAAAAATAGACATATTCGAAAATACAATGTCGCGGGCTCGATTCGGCGATCGTGTAAGACTTTTCACCAGATTTGTCGATGACTAACATTTCACCGGGGTTGACATCCCGTTCATATTTGGCGCCGATCAAATCCAATGCGCATGTTTCGGACGCAAAAATCGTCGCATCTTCTAATTTTCCAACACATAAAGGACGGATGCCGTGACGATCTCGCGCGATGATCATCTTTTCGCCGTACAGGATGATTATGGAAAAAGCGCCCTCGACTTGTCGAAAAGCGGACAGAAATCGTTCTTCGATACTTCCTGTGGCGTGTGAGAAAAGATGGATGATGAATTCAGTATCGGAAGTCGTCTGAAAAATGGCCCCTTTTTTTTCAAGTTCTTCCTGAATTTTATCCAGATTGACGAGATTTCCGTTGTGTGAAAGCGCGATTTGTTTTCCGCGATACGTAAAAACCAGCGGCTGAATATTCTCCGTCTTTGAACCGCCGTGCGTCGAGTAACGAACGTGCCCAAGCGCAATTTTCCCCGGAAGACTTTCCAAACTTTTCCGATCGGCAAAGATGTCCGATACCAATCCATTATCTTTCCGTGTAAATGTCTTTTTATCGTCATAAGTGACAATGCCGGCTCCCTCCTGTCCGCGATGTTGCAACGCAAACAGGCAGAGATAAGCCAGAGTCGAGGCTTCATTATGATTGTAAATTCCGACTATTCCACACATAATTTATCCGTTTTCTTTTATCCGAATATGATTGGAGTAAATCCAGCCTCGATGATCTTTTTCCGCTTCCATCCGATAGGTTCCTTCGCCGACGAGCACTTCCAAATTGTCGGTTTTCTGTTCGAGAATAACCTGTCCATTCCGGATTAACCGGCAAACGGCTTTTTGCGGAAGAATGGCACGGATAGTTGCCGATTTCCAATAACCTGTTTCTCCCATTCCCACCATTTTTATACCGTTTTCTGCCCACATCCGAAAACCTCTGGCATCGCCTCTGCGATAATTCGATAGAAAACAATTCCCGCTGGAAATGCTCTCGCGGATCGATGCTTCTGTTTTTTCAATGGAATCCGATTGCGTCCATTTTTCGCATGTCAATAGATGCGTACGAATAGACTTGAACATTATCTTGTAGTCGAAGATTGCCTTTGGAACGAGTCCTAAAATTTTAAATTTCGTCGCGTGAACATCGATCGAACCGATTGCCGTCACTTTCCGTTCAAGATTTGCATCGTCCCACCAATCGACCAATTTTTTTGACGGAAACGTTGAAAAACTACGCGGATGTACGACGTTCCACAGCACATTTTTCAACGTTGTCAGTTCCAACCAGTGAGACATCATGTTCCAGAGTTCGATGGTTTCAATTTCCGGATAATCAAGATTGCTCCATGTAATGGCAGGAAAACCGGGAAGCGCTGCGCGTGACTTTCGCTCCTCAAAAGGGTGAGCAGCGATGCCGAGCGCCCTCTTTTCTTTGACGATTTGAATATATTGTTCGTGACTCAACTCAGGCGAAAGTGTTTTATCTAAACCGAAAATTAAATAGTGGTGACGATCGGCGGCGTCATTCATTTCATATCCGATGCTGACGAATAAATCTCCATGCCAACCGGCAAAACCTTCTTCGCGGCCCTTCAAACTCATATGATCGGACATCATCAGATAATCCAAACCGGCGGATCGTGCATCCCGGATGATCTCCGGATAGGTTCCGCTTCCGTCGCTAAAAATGGAATGAGCATGAATGCAACCGATATATTCTCTGAGTTTTTTCATTTCACTTGACTTATAAAAACTAATCCGACGGCGGTTCCCGCTAAATTGAAAAGTACATCCTTCCAGCTAAAAAACCCACCTTTTTTCCGGGTGTCGGCGAATTCTTTCGATAAGCCCAACGTTAGCGTTATCATCATTGATGCGTCTTTTGAGGCGCTTCGCGATTTATCGAGCATTCTTGACTGAATGTAATAGGCTGTTGTCGTCATATAGATTGACGAAGTGAAGTGTTTAAGTTTGTCCAATCCGAACCATGGATCGCGGGAATTCGTTGGAACCAAGATCGGACGATCGCCGGCTGAAAGCATTATCATAACAAGAATCGTCGTTATCATTACGAACAGGATTCTCTTCATAGAATTCCAGCGTAAGCTGCCGAACCGGCGGTGGCCAGAATAAATCCGATGCGCGATCCCCATTGCTCTCTCTGATTATTCATCTCTTTTTCCCTAACGAAAATGAAATGTTCATGCCGACAGACTCATGATCCGCGATAGCGCTGACGTCAACGTCGTTTTTGGGAAAATTTGTTAAATGCGCATCGACATAGGCATCCAAAATACTGATAAAATAAACACCGGCGCACCACCACGCATACTTATTGCGTTT
>JAQUKI010000267.1 GCA_028719225.1 Fidelibacterota bacterium
AATGTCAACCGTTTCCTACTCGACAATGCCTTCTATCGGTTCTTCATCAGCGGCGCTGGAAATGCCTGATTTGACGGGTCGGACGGCCCGGCAAGCGCTCTATATTCTTCAGGCAATGGAATTGTCGGTTGAAATGGAAGGTTCGGGAATTGTGGTTTCACAGACACCTGCGAAAGGAACACCGGTTACACGGAACATGAAGTGTTCACTCATACTCGCTCCACGGAAAGGTCTGGATTGACGAATAACCTAAAGAAGTTGCTGGAGGGAATTACCTATCAGGTTCGTGGCACACTTCCTGAAAGCATCACCATGCTGGCATTGAATTCGGGAAAAGTAGAACGTGGTGGACTGTTCATCGCTATTCGCGGCGCAAAAGAAGACGGCCATCGATACATCGATGATGCCGTTCAGCATGGCGCTTCAGCCATCGTCGTTGAAGAATTTCAATCGGAAATCAACGTACCACAGGTTCTCGTCAGCGATACTAAAATTGTATTGTCGAAAATCGCCAATGCATTTTACGATTGTCCTTCGAGTAAAATGAAAGTCGTAGGTGTGACCGGAACGAACGGTAAAACGACAACGGTTTTCCTGCTAAATCATATTTTTAAACAGGCCGGTCTCAAATGCGGAACGATTGGAACACTCGGTTATACGATCGAAGACGAATCGTTTGCATCCAACCTGACCACACCCGACAGCCTTCAACTTCAATCGATTTTATCTCAAATGGCGGAAAAAGGCGTCACGCATGTGGCCATGGAAGTTTCTTCACATTCGCTCGCACTTCATCGCGTGGACGATATCCGTTATCATGCGGGCGTTTTTACTAACATTTCTCAGGATCATCTGGATTTCCATCATACAATCGAATCATATGCTAAAACCAAGACTGAGTTATTCCGACAAGTTGAATCTGATGGTTTTCTTGTCTGCAACGCCGACGATTCATATACCGAACTTTTTCATCGAGCGGCGAAATCTCGTGTTTATGATTTTTCACTTCTCCATAAAGCAGATTTTTCGTTCCGGGAAGGCGTTACTTATAATCAAGGAATCGATGGAATCATCGACACGCCAAATGGCTCTGTTTCGATTCAATGTCCATTATCAGGCGAGTTCAATTTGAAGAATATTCTGGGTGCGACGGCTGTCGCTTCACTTCTGGGAATTTCGTCTTCGGTCATTTCTAAAGCGTTCTCAAAAATCGATTACGTTCCGGGAAGATTACAGGAAGTATCGAAACCCGGATTCCCCAGAACTTTTGTCGATTATGCGCATACTCCAGACGCAATCGTCAATGTGTTGACAGCTTTAAGAAAGATCACTCCGACGACAGGAAAACTGGTTGCTGTTTTCGGTTGTGGCGGAAATCGCGATCGTCAGAAACGGCCTTTAATGGCCAAAGCAGTCGAATCGCTTGCCGATTTTGCCATTCTAACCACGGACAATCCACGATTTGAAGATCCGGAAGCGATCATCGTAGAAGCGGCCGGCGGTTTTTCTTCATCATATAAATATCAGACTATTCCCGACAGAAAAATTGCCATTCAAACAGCAATCGGGAACGCCAAGGAGAACGACATTATCGCCGTTCTTGGCAAAGGACATGAAACTTATCAGGAAATCAAAGGCGTTCGTTACCCATTTTACGATGTTGCCGTTATCAGGAATTTTTTCAATGGTCAAAGAAATTAATATAGAATTTATCCGATCGCTGAAGTATGGGCATGTTTCGAACCTGAACGGTCATGTTTCCGGTGCGGCTATTGACAGCCGAAAATCCGGCGTCGGCACTTTGTTCTTTGCATTAAAAGGAGAGAATACCGATGGCCATGCTTTTGTCCGGGAATCTGCGGACAAAGGCGCGGCGCTCTGTGTGGTTTCCGCAGAATGGGCAAGTCAAAATCCGACGGATAATCTTCCGCTCTGGATCGTCGATTCTCCGGAATCGGCGCTTCAAAAATTGGCAACCGCATGGCGAAATCAATTTAAAATCCCCGTTTTAGGAATCACCGGCACGAATGGTAAAACTACCACGCGGTCTATGTGTTCGACAATCCTGAAAAGAAAATTTACCATCCATTCGACTACCGGTAATTTCAATAATCAGTTGGGACTACCGCTGACTTTACTTGAACTTAATGACGAATTTGAATTCAGTATCCTGGAAATGGGAACCAATCATTTTGGTGAAATCGCAATTCTATGTAAAATTGCTTGTCCGACAGCCGGCTTGATTACCAATATCGGTCGCGGACATATGGAATATTTCGGCGACCTGGCCGGTGTTCAAAAAGCAAAAGCCGAAATGTTTCAATCTCTTCCGGCAAACGGAATTGCATTCATCAATTCCGATGATGATCTGATCCGGGAAATTCCTTGTCCGGCACACAGAATCACTTACGGTTTTAATTCCAAAATCAGCGATATTTTCGGAAAAATTCTTTCGTACCGCGACGACGGTTCACCGAAAATCGCCATTAACGGGCGGATGCAAATTCAAGTGAATATTCCCGGAAAAATCGCTGCGATCAATGCATTAGCCGCTTGCGCGGTCGGAATTTATTACGGCGTACCTGAAGAAGAAATCGTAAACGCTCTGGAAAATTATCAACCGGTCGATCAGCGCTTCAAGATCATTCATCACGGCGGCTTTTCGATCATTAATGACACCTACAACGCCAATCCGGATTCCACTGTTGCCGCGTTAAATACACTTTCATTGATGAAGACGAGCGGCAAACGAATTTTCGTCTTCGGAAATATGCTGGAACTGGGTGAATTCACAGAAACCGGACATTCGATCGTTGGAAAAACTGCCGCCGAATTGAAAATCGATAAATTATACGCAACCGGAAAATTCACGCAATCGGCGGTCGCCTCCGCCCAAAATGCCGGCTTATCTGAC
>JAQUKI010000268.1 GCA_028719225.1 Fidelibacterota bacterium
TCACCCGTTTGTGTCTTCTATGGTGATGTGTCCCGTGTTCCATTTCCCGATATTCTTTTATTAAGGCGTGAACAATTCCTGTCGCGTAATATAAAACAAATTAGCGACCGCTTCGGATCGGAAGCCACCGATCATCAAAAAGTACTTTTCAGTGCCGGATTGTTCATCGTTCATCCGAATCACTAACGAGAAATTACGTAATTTTGGATACTTCAATCTGACCTGATCGGCACTTTCTTCGGTCGTATATCTTCCTAATGAAATGGAATAATCCATCCGAATGGCTTCCGCTTTTGTATTTTGGCCGGTACGGATCAGCCTGTCTATTTGTCTTTTCGCAGGTTCTTCAGTTGCGTATCTGCCTGTACAGATCAGGAACATCTCCGTCTCAGGATTCGGGTAACTGAACGATAGAAAAGTACGAAGGCCTTGCTTATTGTATCTGTTTGAAACCTTCTGGGCTTCGCTGAAATTTGTCTCTGTTTTAAGTAAAACCGTGTAAGGTTTGGATATTTTGATGATTTCTGCGGTTCCTTCGGTTTGCGGAATGGCCATCGGTTTGGATTTGGCCGAAACCGGTGGAGCGGCAGGTGGGATGGGTACAGGCGATTCGGCCGGTTGACTTGTCTCCAGTTTTGCTGGAATTTGTTTGACCGGTTTCGTCTTTGTCGTCTTTTCCGGAACGTCAGGCAACGGCTCGATGCCGTATCGTTCCTGAAGTGCTTTCAATTCAGCCGGGACTGTTCTGGCTTCGAGCGTGTCCGTCTCTTCGACAACAGTCGTATCGGTTAAAATTGAATCCGGTGCAATCGCAACAGCCTGAGGAGTAGTGACTTCAGAAGTAGGAACTTTTAATGTGGCTTTACGATGTGATTTAATTGCATGAATTCCCAAATATCCGAGGAAGATAATACTGGATAAAGCTAGAATTGCCGCCGCCGCACGTACTTTATTAAGTCGATGGAATATTCCAAGCATGAGTCCTTCTTGCTCATTGAGGAAAATGGTTTCTAAAAATGCCAGAAAACGGTTTTTCTTTTCTTTTTCTCCGGATTCACCGTATGAGTAGTGATAATCGTAGCTATACTTGTAATCGGCATAATCCGCGCTGACATCGGCTTTCATTCCATTGATCACGACTCCAAGGATGTCGGATTTTAACATTTCGAGTTGGTTCTTCGAACGGCGAAGAGTCCCGCGCGAAATCTTGCCCTGATAATAAGTCAGTATAACTGTATCGACTTTGGAACCAAGCACTGTCGAATCGGTTGCTTGAATAACCGGCGCGGAATCGAATAGGATAATGTCGTATCGTTCCTTCAATTCACTGATAACGGTATCCATCAATTTCGAGGCGATGATTTCCGACGGATTTCTTTCGATTCTTCCGCAGGTGAGAATGTTCAGATATTCGATGCCGGGGATGTTGTCTGTTCTGAAGGTGTCGGTTGCCATCGTGCCCATCATTAAATCGCTCATAGTTCGGATGACGCCATCCAACGGCTCTTTCCGAAGAATAACGTCCGTCAGCCCGGGCTCTTTATCGATACCGAACAGTTTGGAAACGCGTGGTTTCCTTAAATCGGTTTCCACCAATAACGTGTTCAGACCGATCTGGGCAAGTGAAACGGCCAGATTGACAGAAATGGTTGTCTTTCCTTCGCCGGCTACAGACGAAGTGATCATCACGGATTTGTAACCTTTATCGAGCAAACCAAAATGAACATTCGTGCGAAGGCCGCGAAACGCCTCGGCCATCGTCGATTTCGGATTATAGTGGGAGACGAGACGCGCCTGCATTTGCAGGATTTCGTCGGGCACCTCCGTTGTAATCTTTTCGAGGAGTTGCGATTTGATATTTTCAATATCGACATAGGGGATAATCCCCAAAACCGTCGTATCGAGCGATTTCTCAATATCATCGATTGTACTAAATGTCGTATCGAGCGTTTCCGCTACGAACGCCAGTACGATTCCAAGGATCAATCCGATAATAATTCCGATTGCCGTCGTCGGTCCGATCATTGTCGGATTGATTGGTTCGGTCGGAAGAAATGCGGGACGGATGATGAATACTTCCTGAACCTGCTCCGACAATTTGATCAACGCTTCCTGATAACGAATTTCGAGTTCCTGATAAATTTGTGTCTTGATCTCCAATTCACGTTCCAGATTCGAAAGCGTTAATCCTAAAAGCGGGAGCGACTTGTATTCCAGTTCGGCCTTATCGAAGTTTTCCTTTGTCACGCGCTCCGTCCGGATCAACGTTTGCCGAAACGAATAGAGTTCTTGCATGAATCGCTTTTCGGAAGTTTTAATCTGTCGTTCAAGATCCTTGATGATCGGATGTTGGGGAGTGTAATATTGAAGATAATTGTTGTAAGCCGTGCGTTGTTGGTTGAGCGAAGATTGGAGTGTCTCAAGCGCGCGGTTCGGTGTATTCAACAGAAGGCTGAACGACGAATAGTAAATAAAATCCGGATTGCGCTGGATTTCGGAAATAATGTTATCGACTTGTGTGATATCGGCGCGGATTTTCTCCAGTTTGGCTTCGCTGGCGTCCAGTTGTGTGGTTAAACGACTGGCGGCTCCATCGAGTGTGATAAATCGGTTTCGCTCTCGATAAATTTGCACGTTTCGTTCGGAAGCGCGGAGTGAACCTTCTGCTTTTTCGAGCTGAGATCGAACGGCATTCAAGGCTTGTGTCGTCTGAGCGTTTTTCTCCCGGAAACTCTCTTCGCTGTATACTTTAGCGAGTGCGTTGGCGAGTACAAAAGCCTCTTGTGGATCGTAACTCGTCGTCGTGATGTTGATGATATTAGTGTAGCCTTCCTGTTCTGTTTTCACTCGGGCTTTTA
>JAQUKI010000269.1:0-1412 GCA_028719225.1 Fidelibacterota bacterium
ACGCTTGAAAAACGAATTTGATGTCAACATTTGAACGAGACCGCTGAGATTGGAATAGATTTTCGCGTTGTACGGATACCACCACATCTCCCTTTTGGCAAACGGTAAAATATCGTTGATGATGACCTGCGGTTGTGTCATCTCGTCAAATCCAAGATGTCCGTGCGTCCTTCCAATTCCAGACTCCTTAAATCCACCCCACGGTGTTCCGGGCAAACCATGGCTCATTAAGTGGTCATTGATCGTCACGACTCCGGCGTGAATCTGTGCGGCGATTTTCTTCGCGTGCCTCCAATTTTTCGACCAAACCGAACCGGTAAGTCCAAGATTGGAATCGTTGGCCAGATGAATTGCCTCTTCGTCATTTTTGACTTTCATCACGCCGAGGACCGGTCCAAACGTCTCATTCCGCATCACGAGCATCTCGTGATTGACGTTTGATAAAATTGTCACCGGTAATAAATGATGACTATTCGGATTCTTGCTGATCTTGGATTGTGCGAAGATCGTCGCTCCTTTTGCAAGAGCGTCCTCAATGTGAAGATTGACAATATCGATCTGCCTCTGCGTGGTCATCGCTCCGATTTCCACATTGAAATCCATATCGTAACCGACTCGGAGAAATCCAGCTTTTTCCTTCAACAATTCCATGAATGGCTGATAGATTTTTTCGTGAACATAAATCCTTTCGATGCCCGCGCAGGACTGTCCGGCATTAGACAATCCTCCCCATAGCGCACCACTAACGGCTCGATTGATATCGGCATCTTCACAAACAATCATCGCGTCGTTTCCTCCAAGTTCAAGGACGACCGGCGTCAGCGTTTCCGAAGCTTTTTTCATCAGATATTTCCCTGTGACGACCGAACCGGTGAAAAAAAGTTTGTCAATCCCGTTTTCAAGAAATGCATCGCCGGCGATCTTCCCCGGCAAATTCAAATATGTGAATAAACCTTGCGGCAATCCTGCAAACTGAAAGCACTTTTCCAGCATGCGACCGACCATCTGTGTTTCGCTCGCGGTTTTCAGAACGACAGCATTCCCGGCTAATAACGCCATGACAATCTCCGAGAATGGAATGGCAAACGGATAATTCCACGGTGAGATAATCCCGATGACACCGAACGGCTCTCGTCTGATATAACTTTTCTTATTGGCGAATAAAATCGATCCCGGTTTTAGAGGTTGTTTTTTAAGAAATTTGCGAGCATGCTTAGAATAATAAGAAAGTGCCATGATCGTCGATAATATCTCTGTCGCTATCGCATCAATTCTCGTCTTGCCATTGTCATGAGAAATAGTTACAGCAATTTCATCGGCATGTTCGTTGAGAAACTGCCTGACAGGTTGGAGCGAATTTATCCGTTCACGAATCGACATTTTCCCCCAAACCGGCTGGATCGATTTAGCTT
>JAQUKI010000269.1:1422-2856 GCA_028719225.1 Fidelibacterota bacterium
TGAATCGCCTGCTTGACGTCCTCAATAGTATTCAGATTGGATTCACCGATTTTTTCACCCGTCGCCGGATTGAAACATACGATGAACTTTTGCATTTCTTCCACTTTTATCCTCATTTTTTACTTGAAATATTCACTTCTCTAATTTAAATCGATTATCAATATTTTCTTTCCATTGATCTTTTTCATTCTCTTTCATATCTTTAAAAAAATGTTTGCTTTTAGGAAAATGTATCTAAATTTATGATGTTATGCAATACCGATCCCAATTGAAGAGTTACTGTTTTTTCCCAACCCAGACGGCCTTCGTCTGAGTAACGAACTGAAGGCATTAAAAGTCAACCCGCAAAGAAGGAGTATGCCATGACACAAAAATTGCAAGTGTACAAATGTGAAATCTGCGGCAACGTCGTAGAAATAGTTCATGAGGGCAACGGAACGCTCGTTTGTTGCGGACAATCGATGAAACTGATGGTCGAATCGACCGCTGACGCCACAAAAGAAAAACATGTTCCCCTGATCGAAAAAACAAAAGACGGGTATAAGGTCACCGTCGGGAGTACACTTCATCCGATGATCGAAACCCACTATATTGAATGGATCGAACTTCTTGCCGACGGCGTTCTTTACCGCCGTTATCTAAAACCCGGCGATGCTCCGATGGCTCAATTCTGTGTCGAGGCTGACAAGATTTCCGCCCGGGAATTCTGCAACATTCATGGCCTTTGGAGAGGATAAGAGATATGGTTAATCCAAAAGTCGCTGCTGCAATCAACGAACAAATTAAAAATGAATTAGAATCCGCCTACCTTTACTATGCCATGCAGGCGTACTTTGCAAATGCAGGATTTGACGGGATGGCTAATTGGATGAGCGTTCAGGTTAAAGAAGAGCTCTTCCATGCTTCCAAATTTTACGACTATATCATAAATCGCGGCGGACAAATACAATTGAAACCGATAGCCATCTTGAAGACGACATGGGAGTCGCCGTTAAACGCATTCAAAGAAGCGCTGATACATGAAGAATTCATCACCAGTCGGATCAATTTTCTCATGAAAACCGCCATCGATGAAAATGACTTCGCTTCCAAGGTTCTTCTGGATTGGTATGTCAATGAACAAGTCGAAGAAGAAAGCAATGTGACGAAGATTATCGCTTCGCTCGTACAAGTAAAAGATTCCGGAGAAGGATTGCTGATGATCGATCGCGAACTTGCCACCCGCGTCTTTATCATGCCCATTCCCGGACAAGGAGCACAACCCGCATGAATTTAACATTCAATATCGACGAAATATTCGAGATCGCACAAAAAATCGAAAGAAACGGAGCCAAATTTTACCGGAAAGCAATACAGTTTACAGATGACGAAAAGATCAAACAAATGTTAGCGGATCTGGCGACAATGGAAGAACGTCACGAGAAGACCTTCGCC
>JAQUKI010000270.1 GCA_028719225.1 Fidelibacterota bacterium
CGGGAATCTCGATGCCGAAAACAGCGCGATACTGATCGACCTGATCATCGACCTTAACAAGAAGTACGGAACGACGTTTATCATCGCCACGCACAACGCCGAAATCGCCGAAAGATCGCACCGAATAATCCATCTCCGGAAGAACGTGCCCGTCAATCCATGAAAGTTTCATTGATTTAGCGCGGGAACCGGTTTATATTTCAACAGAAAATAGAGTAACGTTTGATATGAAAGAGAATTTTTCAAAGAAAATCCAGCAGGTTGTCCGGCTCGCCCGTGAAGAAGCCGTTCGGCTCGATCACAACTACATCGGTAGCGAGCATCTGCTTTTAGCCATTCTCAAACTCGAACAAAGCGTTACGATCGAAATTCTCATGAACATGGACGTCGATATTGACGAATTGATCAAATCTATCGAAGAATCCGCGCAAGCCAGCGGCGGTACGATGATGGTCGGCAGACTTCCCCTGACAAAACAGGCAGAAAACGTTCTGAAAAACGCTTACACGGAAGCGCAAAATGTCAATTCGGAAGTCATTGGCGACGAACATCTGTTTCTTTCCCTGCTAAAGGAACAGGATGGTTCCGCAGCGCATACGCTTTCATCTTACGGTATCGATTACTATAATTTTAAAAACGAACTGACCAATCCGCTGACAGATAAATCCAAATCGTCACACATCGATAAGAAGTCTGTCAAAACACCCGCGCTCGATCACTTTTCGCGCGACATCACCGAAAAAGCGCGGAAAGGTGAACTGGATCCGGTCATAGGTAGAGATAAAGAGATCGAACGTGTCGCCCAGATTCTATCGCGCCGGAAGAAAAATAATCCTGTTCTTATCGGCGAACCGGGTGTCGGCAAAACCGCAATAGCCGAGGGTTTAGCGCTTCGCGTGGTCGCGAGAAAAGTTCCGCATCTTCTACAAAATAAACGCATCATAGACCTCGATCTCGCCGCTATCGTTGCCGGTACAAAATACCGTGGACAGTTCGAGGAGCGTATCAAAACAATCATGCAGGAACTGGAACACGCAGACGATGTAGTCTTATTCATCGACGAATTACACACGCTCGTCGGTGCGGGAAGCGCTTCCGGTTCGTTGGACGCTTCCAATATGTTCAAACCGGCCCTGGCACGCGGCGAACTTCAGTGCATCGGCGCAACCACTCTCGACGAATACCGCAAATTCATTGAAAAAGACGGCGCGCTCGAGAGAAGATTTCAGAAAGTCATCATCAATCCACCTTCGCGGGAAGAATCACTCGACATTCTCAAAGGTCTGTGCCCGCGATATGAAGAACATCATAAAGTCAAATATGACGATAAAGCGCTCTGGATCGCCGTCGAACTCAGCGATCGGTATATCACCGACAAATATTTGCCGGATAAGGCGATCGACGTAATGGATGAAGCAGGTTCGCGTGTGCATTTACGCGATGTCAACATCCCGGCCGAAATCCTCGAACTCGAAAAGAAAACCGAAGAAATTACGCTCCAAAAAGAACAGGTTGTCCGGGATCAGAATTTTGAAAAAGCCGCCGAACTGCGCGATCAGGAACGAAAAATTAAAGACAAACTGAAAAAAGCTCAGGAAAACTGGGAAGCCATCCAGGATAAGGAACGAATTGTCGTCACCGAAGACGATGTTGCCGATGTCGTTGCCATGATGACAGGCATTCCTGTCAACCGGATCGCCGAATCAGAAAACAAGAAATTGTTAGTCATGGAAGACGAACTGAAAAAACACATCGTCGGCCAGGATAAAGCGATTCAGACAATTTCCAGCGCCATCCGACGTGCGCGCGCCGGATTGAAAGATCCGAAACGTCCGATCGGCTCATTCCTCTTTTTAGGACCGACCGGCGTCGGAAAAACCGAACTCGCCAAAGTGATCGCGGAATATATTTTCGACAGCCCGAACGCGCTTGTCAAGATCGACATGTCGGAGTATATGGAAAAATTCGCCGTTTCGCGACTGATTGGCGCTCCTCCCGGTTACGTCGGCTACGAAGAAGGCGGCGAACTGACGGAGAGAATCCGTCGTCAACCATACTCGGTCGTACTTTTTGACGAAATCGAAAAAGCGCATCGGGACGTTTTCAATATCCTTCTCCAAATATTCGATGACGGCGTTTTGACCGACAGTTACGGCAGACGCGTTGACTTCAAGAATACGATCATCATCATGACCTCTAACATCGGCTCGCGGCATCTGAAAAACGCCACGATCGGATTTTCAAAAGAAAGTCTCGAAACGGAATACGAATCGATCAAAAAACGGCTTTTAGATGAAACGAGTAAAATCTTCAATCCGGAATTTATGAACCGCATCGACGATCCGATCGTCTTTCGGCCGCTCTCGCGCGAAGATGTTCTTCAGATCATCGACATCCAACTAAAATCGATCACGAAACACCTCCAGACCAACAACACGACGCTCGTTTTCGACGATCTTGCCAAAGAAGTCATCCTTGAAAACGGATTTAAGCCGGAATTCGGAGCGAGACCGTTGAGACGGGCAATTCAATCGCTGATCGAAGATCCTATCGCCGAGCAAATGCTGCAGGGAAAATTGACGAAAAATACACCGATTCGCATCAGCGCGGAAGACAGGAAAATCATTTTTCTGCAGACAGAATCGGACGAGCGAATCTTCGCGTCTTCCTCAAATAATTAATCTACTCGGACAATATTGCCGATTTCATTTTTTAATATTGGCAAGAATTTACTTTTCTTGCCGATGTGACCGTTGAAATTTCTGGCACAGGAATTGTCTACATACGAATGACTTTTGAAAACTGAGTAGAAAAATAACGAGAGTCAGACTCTCGAAGGAGAAATATAATGGGA
>JAQUKI010000271.1 GCA_028719225.1 Fidelibacterota bacterium
TCTTCCGATCTGCCTTTTCGACTTTATCCTCATCACGGAAGCCCGAAATCATGATCGCCATCAGGTCCGGGTTGATCTTTTTCAGTTCGGTCATCGTTGTGATCCCGTCCATTTCCGGCATCATCATGTCGATAAATGCAATGTCGTACTTTCTTTCCTGAAGTTCCTGAATGGCTTTTTTTCCGCGATCCGTTGAAAAAACATATAAGCCGGTTTCTTCGAATATTTGTTGGAAACTGATCAGGATTTCCGGTTCGTCATCAATGACCATAATTTTAACTTGTCTTCCCATGCTCATAAAAATCTCCTCTTCTATCCAGTGAATTTTATTTCTTGTTTTCCTTTTCGGAATCGAATTTTTGAAACCGTTTAAAAGCGTCGTCCGATAACCGTTCCTGCGGCTGTAATTCATTGATTTCCATTTCACTCGTCACGATAATCGGCGTAATGAAAACGACGAGTTCCGTTTTTAGTTTTTGATGAATAGTACTCCGAAATAAAGAACCGATCAGCGGAATGGATCCAAATATCGGAATTTTACTGACGGTTTTAGTTTCGGATTCACGCATCAATCCGCCAATGACAATCGTTTTTCCGTTGCCGACTTTCACCCGCGTTTCGGCTTTTCGCGTTGCAATGATCGGTACGCCGTCCGGCGTCGAACCGTTCTGGTAGTCCGCGTTTGGACGTAAATCGATTGTGATCGTCTGGTCGTTATTGACATGCGGTTTAACGATCAATCGCACCGTCGCCGATTTGAATTCGTATGACGTAATCCCGTATTGGTTCAAGACTTTGTACGGGATTTGATCGCCGACCTCGATCTCCGCTTCCTGATTATCCAGAGTGACTAAATAAGGACGGCTCAGTACGTTCAGATCATAATCTGTCTGAAGCGCATGTAAAACTACATCGATATGAGAATTGAGGATTCCGACACCGAGACCGATTCCTTTCGGTAAGGCCTGACTCCATGCATTTCCGCTTCCGTCCAAATATTGTGTCGAACCGGTTCCTTCGGATGTTGTTGACTGGCGCAGATCGAACTTTGATGCAACTTTATCACCGGAACTCAAAATGTTTGGATCTTTCCAGAGAAATTCAGCGCCGGTTTCGTTATTCTTGGTCAGCGCAATCTCCGCGATCGCCGCCTGTATGAAAATCTGTGGCGTCGGACGATCGAGGTCTTTGATAATTCCTTCGATCATAGTAAGAGCCTCCGGATTATCGCGAATGATCAGGGAATTTGTGCGGGCATCCGCGATCACGGCTCCGACGGACGGTGTGACGATATTCTTTAAAATTTCCTGAAGTTTCGCGGCTTCCGAATACTGGCAAACGATTTTCCTGACGACCGTTTGACGCATGATTTTGGACAAATCGCTGACCATATAAACATCGACGCCTTCGATCTTCCGATATCCCAATCCATTGGATTCCATGACAACGGAAATGGCGTCTTCCGCGGAAACTTCATTCAGAATGACCGTAATTCTTCTATCTTGAATGGATGGATCGACAACGAATTTGATGCCGGTCTTCGCTTCAAGAGTTTTCAGGACATTCGTGATGGAAACGTCTTTCAAATTTAAAGAGACAGTCGTTGTCGGCTCACCAACTCTTACCGATTCCTGAGCGGAAATCGGCAATGAGAAAGCCAAAACGAGTAAAAGTATCAATCCATTAAATTTTCTATCCATTTTATATCCTGTATTCAAAATTCGGTTCATTCGATTTCCGGCGCTTTTAACACGATTTGATCGTCAGGAGATTTTAACCGCACGCCGCCCTGTGAGATTTCGGTAATTCTGAATCCTTTGATCACATCTCCGACTCGATACACTTCTCCGTCAATGATCGCCATCGGACTTTTTTTGTCAAAGATGATCCCTTCCAGATGGATTTTCGGAATTTCCGGCTTGGGTGGTTCTATCGGTTTTTGTAGTGTCGATTTCACCATTTTCTTCTTATCACTATCATTGATTGTACGATGTGCCGATGAAAAACTGAATGGATCCCGCACCCGGTTTAAATCCACACGATTCAACGAATCATCAAGTGTCAGATTTTCACCATTTTTTTCAAATTCAAGTATTTCGCGAATCGCCTGATCGATTCGTTCAAAATCCTCTATCGAGTTGACTTCAAATGTCGCTGAACTGTCCGTCGATTCTTTATTAATGACCACTTTTGTCAGTATTATACTAATCAATGCGACGGCAAGAACGATCAGAACGATAAGTTTTATTTTACTTTTTTTCATATCAGGACATGATGCAGTAAACGGTGACATTGTAAACGAGATTCGATGGATCGTGTGAATTATAGTTGATTTTATACGAGTCGATCAGCAGCCAGTAGCGCGCTGTTTCCAGGTTTTTAAGAAAAATCAGAAATTTTGAATAGTTGCCTTGAAAACGGATCACTATCGGTTGTTTGATGTATTTTCCAAGGATTTTCCCTTCTTCAGGAAGCGGATCGATGGCGTTTAACTGGACACCGGATTTATTGACGATCCAATTAACTTCCGAAAGAACCGCCGACAGATTTTTTTTCTCGGCGATTTTAGCGGTAAAATTCTTTTCAAGGATCTCGTTTCGCTCCACCCTTGCTGTCAGACCTGTCAGCGCTTTTTCAATATCTGTCGAACGAATGCGTAAATATATACTATCGAGATTTTCCTTCTGGATACGCAGTTCTTCGTAGCGCTTTAACTGAGGTTGGATAATCAAAACATTGACTCCGGCGACTGTCATCGAACACAATAAAATCGCCAGCAACATCCAATGAATCTTGAAAAGATTCTTAAACACGGAAGCGTTTTTCGGTTTTCTGTCGTTGTCTTTTT
>JAQUKI010000272.1 GCA_028719225.1 Fidelibacterota bacterium
ATTCGGACGCTCTCGCTGGGTCGCGTCGAATGCAACGATCTCACAGCCGGTTTCAACGATTTCCAAATTGTCAGCAAGCGTCGCGCCGATAAAAACTTCGGAATCTAAATACTTTTTTTTATAAATACCGATGACCGGAATCGACACAGCGTTCCGGATAGCGATGGTATTTTTCGGATAGCAGGAACGAATGGCACATGCTCCGCCGAGTTCAACGGCTTTTGCCATCGCGGCGAGAATTTCCGGTTTTCCCAGCGGCTCGTTGTCATCCGCCTGAACAGAAACGATCAATCCACCTTTGATCCGATCGAGCACGCTTTTAGCATTCATCTAACATCGCTCCTCCAACTAACCGATCCGAACATCGACACGAACATCCGTCTTTCCGGCAATCGCATTCTGAACAATCTTATCATTCAACGAAATGTGATTTCCGATGATCGTTTTGCCTTCGATTTCGATCATCCTTACGCCGGAATTCAGATGCCGTGGATTTTTAACGGTAATGTGATAATTCAAACCGCGGAACCGACGCTGAATTTGATAGGATTTCCAGCTGCCGGGAATGCACGGATCGATGATGAGTCCGTCAAAAGTTGGCCGGACACCGAGTATGTAATCGATTGCGTCTCGCAACATCCATGTCGATGAACCGGTCAGCCATGAATGACTCGCCTGACCAACCGTCGGGTGATCCGGACTGGTGACATATTCGGCGTAAACATAAGGTTCAACCTGATACCGATCGATATCGACGACAGGATTCATCGGCAGCGCTTTTTTATAAATATCGAACGCGCGGTCGCCGTGCCCCAGCAGACATTCGGCTAAAATCGACCAGCTGACCGGATGATTGAAGACGGCGCCGTTTTCCTTTTTTCCCGGAACACATCGCGTCGCTAAACCAATGTTCGGATCGATTTTCGTGTAGGCCGGATCGAGCATCTTCGGTCCTTTCGGCGTATCGAGATGTTTGACGACGGAATTCATGCACTGCGATGCGCGTTCGCCCTGCGCAATGCCGCTGATGACCGCCCAACTCTGCGTGTTTAAAAAGATTTTGCCTTCTTCGTTTTTCGACGAGCCGATGACTTCGCCTTCATCGTTCGTGCCGCGAATATACCATTCGCCGTCCCAGCAATGCGTGTTGATCGCTTCGCTGACTTTTTCATATTCCGTTTGATAACGTTTCGCGATTTCCGACATGCCGATATGATTGCAGAGCGCAACGGTTTCTTTGAGAATATAGGCGAGAAACATCGTCACCCAGACACTTTCGCCTCTGCCCTTTCGACCAAGATAATCGAGTGTGTCATTCCAGTCGCCAGGACCGAATTTTGCTAAATATCTGTCGGTGAGATTTGCCAGCGTAAAATCGATCGCGGCAAACAAATGCGTTAAAATCGGCGCTTTCCCTTCGTCGTAAAATGGCGTTGCAGTTCTGAGAAATTCCTCGTCGCCGGTTTCTTTTAAATAGACAATGATCGCCAGCGGAAGCCAGAGCGGCGTATCGGAATGACCGGTTTTTTCTCCGCCTCCGGTTAGCGGATAATATAGATGAAACGTGCTTCCATCCCGGAATTGGTGCTTTGACATTTCGGCGATCCGCTCCCTCACCCACTTCGGTTGCGCCATTACCGGCCCCATGATGTCCTGACATGAATCGCGATAACCGCGACCGAACAACAATCCGCCGTGATAGTAAGAAGCATCGCGCGAAAAGAGAAACGTCACGGATGTCTGATACTGATTCCAGACGTTGATCATCGTGTTCATGTCGTCGTCCGGCGTGTCGATTTTAACGGACGACAGATAATTTGTCCATTTTTCACGAAGCATCTGAAATTCGGATTCAACATTTTCTTTTTGACGATATTTACGGACGAGTTCCAGAGCGTTCGTTTTGTAATCTTCCTTCGGAACGACACCGAGCATGATCGTAAAAGTCTTTTCCTCACCCGGTGAAAGCGTCAATCCCATCTGGATCGCGGCTTCGGCGTCACCGGCAGTTATTTCCGTATCGAAACATTTGCCATTTTCCACAGCGATCGGATTAGATTCGGAACGCCATTTCCCGATAAAAACATCTTTACTTCCGTCCCAGCCTTTAATCGGTATATCGGCTGTAAAAAAAACATATTTGTCCCACGATTCATTCGCCTGTGCGACGGTCGCGCCTTTGTACTTGACCCAATAACGCTTGGTGGCGAACAGGATTTGATTCTCTCGGTCAAATTTGACTTCGTTGAAATGCTGATCGTTCGGTTGATTGATCAGATCGACTAAAGCATGTCCCAGACACAATTCGTCATAAGCGAAAATATCGAACGATTTGGTCTGAGCCGATTCATTTTTCACCGTCACGCGCCAGATTTCCAGATCGTCACCCGGAACGAAGTACAATATTCCTGCGCGAACATTTTGGTAACTTGATGTGATTTTAGTGTAATAAAGTCCATGACGACATTCATAGGAATCTAATTTTGTCATCGTCGGCTGCCATGTCGGCGACCAGAATTCACCCGTTTCGCTATTGCGTAAAATGACATACCGTCCCGGTCTGTCCATCGGCAAGGAATTATAACGCCAGCGTAAAATGCGGTTGTCTTTCGGATTTCCCCAAAAACTCTAGCCGCCGGTGTGCGAGATGAGTCCGCTGTATTGGCCGTTCGATATGTAATTTACCCATGGAGCCGGTGTGTCCGGTCGAGTAATGATAAACTCTAATTTATCTTCCGAAAAATGTCCGTAGCGATTCAATTCATTTCCTTCCTGTTCAATATTTTCAATTGTCATACCCGATCACTTATTGCGTCAGCAGGCGAACGCCTTCAGT
>JAQUKI010000273.1 GCA_028719225.1 Fidelibacterota bacterium
AATTTCAGCGCGGCAATCGCGGCTGAAAGTTCCATCCGGTTATTGGTCGTTGTCGGATCGAATCCGCCAAACTTTTGCAGAAGATGCGAATCGTCAATAATGACAACTGCCCATCCGCCGGGTCCGGGATTTCCCTTACAACTGCCATCGGTGTAGATCGTTTTCATGGCGCGAATTTATCACGATTTCCGCGATTATCCAGAATAATCATTCTGAAGAGTCGGTCTTTTCCGTTTCGATCTTGAATAAAATCCCATCACGGAAATAGTACTGCTTTTCACTTCCATCCGTGTAACAATAAATCCAAAGTTGAAAAAGGTGATTCAGATGATCGGTGTATTGGGTTATTGTCGATGGGTGATCGAGCATCTCCAAAACCATTTCTTCCTCCATGCCAAGTTCCGGTTCTGGCTGAATTTTAGGCGCGACAGGAATTCTTTGGCGCGAAGTTTCTTTCAATTTTTGGATGGCCATTTCTTTTTGAAGAGCGCGGACGCCGTCCTCGAGAAGTTGGATTGGTTCTTTGGTGATAAACTGAATATCCGGCCGGACTCGCGTTGCCTGCTGTAAGGATTCTAAGGCCAGCGCAACGTCCTTCTCATCGATGGATTTATTGGCGTCATTGATATAACCGAATGCGATTTTCAACAACCACGGATCGACGCGTTCCCGAATCGACGGATGCTTTTTTACTGCCATATCGAAACTGGCGACCGCTTTGTCCCAGATTCCATATTCGGTAAAAAGTGCGCCGCGGTGAAAATATATCTCGCTCCAGTATTCGTTCGCCAAATCGGTGATGTCGGGAATTGGAAGGATTTCAACCTTTTTGAGCAAATCTTCCGCTGCATCGACTTGATTTACCAGAAAAAGCGAGTCCATATCATGGATGAAAATTTCTGTGATTTTCTTGAAATCTTCTGTAATCACGGAGTCCAGTCCCGCGAGATTTTTCATCTTGGCCTGATCCAGATAATTAGCGGCTTTTGTAAAATTTCTCGCCTCGATGAATCCTTCTGCGATCGCCACATTTTGTAATGGCATCTGATTGATACATTGCTGGATCATCCGACGCACCCGGAAACGTCGGGGATGATTTGGAATGTCTTGTAGCAATTGTTCAAAATTGGCTTTGGCAGCGATATAATCACCTGATTCGTACAGATTTTTTGCGTCGTCACCGACACTTGCATAACCGCCAAACATCGAACTGAATGTCAAATAAATGCCGAGACTGTTGAAGTTCATTCCGGTTATCGGACTAAGCCGTTTGGAATCGGCTAAACGATCAAAATTTGCTGAAATATATTTGACCTCGACGCCGTACGCTTCCTTGAAGCGCTCTTCTTTTCGGATGAACACTTTCATTCCGACCGCAACCGACCAGGTCGTTTTTTCCTGATCGAGAAATCGATCTCCGCCGAGAGAACGATATGCGGTTGCCAGCGATTTTCCATAGTTGAACTGCATAGTGTTGCAAAATCGCTCTGACCATTGAAAAATGACAGACTGGTTAACGTTAAGTTCGAGAATCCGTGGTGAATAAAACAGGCGCGTTTCGTCCTTCGGACTCACATCATTCCAACCGTCCGGCAGGTTCAGTCGGGCAAGCGGTGTCGTATAACTCCCGCCGATTCCGGTCTGAAAATCGACCAGATTTTGCGGAACGATGTAGCGAAGGAAATTGAACTTCAGCAGATCGAGTTCGAACCTGTATAATGACCGGTAATATAGCTGATCGGAATTTACCAGCGATGTCTCCGTCGAATCGAAATAGAGTGGAGAACGATACAGGCTGACGAGTTGCGTTCCCACTTTGAATTCGAAAGGCGTCATTAAAAGCGGCATCCGGTATTCTGTCGGATTTGAAAAAATGTCTGCGATTTTATCGAGAGTTTGAGCGGTCAGCAGTTGAAACCACCCTATCAAAATTAGGAGAATAGCCGTTTGACGCTTCATACAATTAAGATAATGCCATCTCATCGAAAAGCAAAGTGGAAATATCCGGAGAGGAAATCCGCTTGTTTATTCTCGGTTGTTTGACTATTTTCAGTAGGGTGTGATGACCGGATTTTAAAGGAAAAATGGAATGCAAACCGGGCAAAACAGAACTTCCAAAATCAAATGCCGGATGAGCCGAAAAATAACTGATAGACATCGAAGTATTTTAACGAAGATTTTCCTGCTGGTGATATTTGCTCTACTCACGCAATCTTCAGCGCTGACACAAACGGGACAATCGTTCGGTAAATTTGTCATCGCCCGTCTGAAATACGATGGCGGCGGCGATTGGTACAGCAATCCGAGTTCTCTCCCGAACCTATTGAAATTCCTCCAATCAAATGTGCCGATCGACGTCGTTCCCGAAGAAAAACGTGTTTCAATAATGGATAAGGACTTTTTTTCGTATCCATACCTCTACATGAACGGTCACGGTAATGTTCGGCTCAGTGAAGAGGAAACGCTTCGGTTGAGAGAATATTTGCAATCCGGCGGCTTTCTTCATGCGGATGATAACTATGGAATGGACGCCTCATTCCGCCGCGAAATGAAAAAAGTATTTCCGAATAACGAACTCGTCGAACTGCCGTTCGATCATCCGATCTATAACATTTACTTTTCGTTTCCGAACGGATTACCGAAAATTCACGAGCACGACGGAAAACCGCCGCAAGGTTTGGGAATTTTTTACAAAGGCCGTTTGGTTGTTTTTTATACCTATGAATGCGATCTTGGCGACGGCTGGGAAGACCCGGAAGTTCACAACGATCCCGATGAAAAACATCAAGCGGCACTGAAAATGGGCGCCAATATCGTTTTATTTGCGATG
>JAQUKI010000274.1 GCA_028719225.1 Fidelibacterota bacterium
CATTCGTTCCTGCTATCCGAAAAATATCATCGCTATCCGGAAAGCCGTGTCAATTCCGGTCATCGGCATTTATAAAAAAAAGTATTTAGATTCCGAAGTTTTTATCGGCGCGACGCTTGCTGACAATTTGGAAATCGTTGAAACCGGCTGTGAGATCGTTGCATTCGACGCGACCCAGCGAGAGCGTCCGAATGGCGAAAAGTTGGAGAACATCGTTCGCGTTTTGAAAGAAAAAGGCAATGCGTTGCTGATGGCTGATATCTCGAATTTTAATGAAGGCGAACGCGCTTGCGAACTGGGCTTTGATCTCATCAGCACGACATTATCCGGTTACACTTCCTACACGAAAACGGTAAGTGAATACAAACCGGACTTTGCGCTATTGCAAAAACTCGTCGATAAAATCGGCGATAAAATTCCGATCGTCGCCGAAGGACGAGTTTGGAATCCAGAAGACGCGCGCAGGATGATTGAATTAGGCGCTTACGCGGTCGTCGTCGGTTCGGCGATCACACGTCCGACGCTTGTGACACGACGATTTTTACAGGAAATTCAGAAGAAAAACTAACGACGAAACATATCCGGCAACTTTGCCGGTTTCTGGTAAAATGTATTCAACAAAGCATTTGCCAGTTGATCGTCGTTTTTCCGTAATCCTTCATAGAAGAAAAACACTTCGCCGTTGTAGCCGGATTTTCTGTTTTGAGCGACCGCTTTCAGCAAATATTCCTCCGGAATGACATATTCGCCGACGTTCATGAGAATTCCCGGAAAAATGATATTCCGTCGTGAATCGATTTCCTCCGGCAACATCTCTCGAAGTGTCGATTTATATTCCGGAAAAGAATATCGGTAAACCTGCGGGATGACAAGGTCGGCGCAATTCGCCCGAATCCAGGCCGGCCAATCCTGTAAATATTCTTCATAACACCATGGAAAAACGCTAGGCGCCCACGAAATCAGAATGTCGGGTTTGAGACTTCGGATGGAATTAGTAAGGTTTTTGCATAAAGTTGTAAGTTTATCAGCCCGCCATTTTTGCCAATTCTCGTCGCGAAAATTGGTTGGCGGCAACTTCCCGCCATGTTCGGTAGCGTATAACTTTTGGGTAAAATCCGAGTAACCGCCTTCAACAGGATTTGCCGGAAGCCGATCGTCGCCCTGAATTCCGTCGATGTCATAATTTTTCACGACTTCCGTGACGAGCGAAATGATGAATTCCTGCACTTCGGGATGGTACGGATTCATCCATTCGAAGCCATTCTTCGTCAGGAGTTTTCCGTGGTTATCGCGCTCCGCCCAATTTGGTTTTTTTTCGAGGATCAGCCCGCCGTTTTTCAGATAAGAAGATGCAAAACCATATTCGAACCACGGAATGACGGCGATTCCACGGCTATGCGCTTCGGAAATGACTTCTGCCAGCGGATCGCGTCCGGCATATCGAGGATTGATCCGAACGTTAAACAGAGAGTCCATGATTTCGCTGGGATAAAGCGTTTGCGCATCGTTCCAGACGACGGGAAAGACGACGTTGAAATGATGATCGGCGAGAAATTGCATTGCTTCCGCGATGTTTTCCCGGCTGTCCAAAACCTGACTATCGACGTTGGTCAGCCAAACACCGCGAAGTTCGGAAAGGTTTTCCTGAGATGAAACGAAATTAAACGAGAGTGCCAGAATTAAAAAGGAATGAAGAAATCTTTGCATTTTTATTAAACCGGAATAGTGTTGAAAGGATCGAATTGCTTGTCAAGCCAAACGGCAAAATCACGTCGTGTGAGACATTTTTCCGATGGCGGCGATACATTTTTGTGAAGTTGCAGGTTCAGTTGGTTTACGATGGCGACGAGTTCTTTTTTCGTGACTTTCTCGTCAGGATTGAATCGAAGTTCGTTCACCCAATCGTGGTGAATCGGTTCGCCTCTGAGAATTCCGGTTGTGCCGATCCGCTGGATTGCCTGAAACGCCGGGTCGTCATTTTTGACATCTGAAAACGGCATCAGATAAGCATTTGCTTCTAAGATAACCTGCTGGAGTTTGCGAACATCAAGTTCGCGCGGCTGAACATTTTTGCGAACACATAAAGCCGCCGCCGCGCCCGCCGCTTGCCCGATCGACATGACGCACGGCTGAAGTCGCGTGCATCCGTTGACATAATGCGTGACGGAAATGCTCTTCTCGGCGACGAGTAAACCATCGGTCATTTCCGGAATCAAACAGCCGAATGGAATTGTAAATGAAGAAATCTGCGGGTAAGTCTCATTTGCCGGTTTCGGACATTTGTGGTGATGATGGTCGAGCGGATAATCGCCGACGGCAATTCCCGTTTTATATGGCGACTTGTAAATGTCTTCAACATCCTCCAGTTTCAGTCGCACTTTTCCGATGATCCTCCGACTCTCGCGATGGTACGGAATCAGCGCAAGTCGGTCGGTAGTCGGAAATTCATCGTCGGCAAGTCCGAGACGCTTGTATCCGAGTTCGGTTTGAATATAATAGACGAAGCCAAGTGTAAAATCTTTGGCCGATTGAAGCGCAGAAATCCGTTCCTTCGGATTCATTTCAATGGCATTCAGGTAAAAATCATTGCCGTTAAACGGCCAGTTGATCATATATTTTCCATTCGGCAATTTGCCGTAATCGAGCATTTTTTCCGGAGTTGGGAGATTTTGGTCAGTTTGATTGTCGGAAGTTTTACACGAACCGCGAAAAATGGTTGGATCATAATTCGATGGTTTTGGAATTGACCGGTCGGCACCAATCCCATAGTCTTTCAAAATCGCGACGTATGTGATGTCCTGAATCAGATCGTCTGCCGA
>JAQUKI010000275.1 GCA_028719225.1 Fidelibacterota bacterium
ATTCCAGGACAACCTGTTTAAGCGCCTCCATATCTGCCACATCGGAGAAAACCGAATCGATGGCCTGAATTCCTGCGGCTTTGGCGGCATTGACGATCTGGCATCTGGCGAAGAAGGTTTCGCGTCCCTCTTTCGTGCGCTGAATGCCCAGATCGGCGGTGTAATCTTCCAGCCCGACAGCCAGTGCAACGACATTTGGCGATGACGTCGCTATTTCGTAGGCGTTGACGACGCCTAATGCGCTTTCGATGATCGGCATCAGAAAAATAGGTTGAGCGACATCTGACGCTTTGGAGATTATAGCGATTTCTTTTTCAAGAATATGTATCTGATCGGCGGACTCACATTTCGGGACGAGAATCAGGTTCACGTTGTGCGGGACGATGAATTTCAGGTCATCAAGTCCTTTAGGAATTTGATTGATACGCACCATGCGTTCCGCGCCGTAAAAATTCAATGCGCGAAGTGTGTTCCTGACTAAAAAACGCGCCTCCCGTTTTTTCGCAGGCGCCACGGAATCTTCAAGATCGAGGATGATGCCATCGGGACTATGCAGACCGGCGTTAATGGTCAGTTTCGGCGTATTTCCGGGAAGATAAAGACGCGAACGACGCGGGCGATCTTTTTCGGTTGAATACAGGTTTTCAGGTAACATTTCCGGTAAAAATTCTCGGTCGGTTTCGACGATTTGTTTAAGCGCCGCCTCGATTCTTGCCGTTAAAATGAACGGAAGCGCGCCGCTGTCGTCTATTTTAACCAATGCGTCGGAAATTCCGAAGAATGTCATCTCATCACGGCAGAGTTCTTCGATGGATTTGCCGTAGAGTTTACCGACTTTACTGCTGAGTTCGATGACGATGCCACCGGAGGACGTCCGAATGATTTCGACAGCGCAATCCGAGCGGTCTTCTTTGCCATGATTACCGGCAGAGCCAATGGTATTCAATTTTGCCCCCATGGTTTTATATGCTGAAAAGTAAACATCGGTCGGAATTTGGCTCTTTCGCGGGAAAAATGCAAGACGTGTGGAGTGACAAAACACGAAGTCACGAAATCACAAAGAAAAATTTAAAAATAAAGAAAATTGAATCGTGATGACGGATTCTTCTTCTGCAGTTTGTCCTCTGACTGATCGTTGTCGTTGATTAATGCCGGAAAGAGCGGTAAATTTTCGGCATGTTTCGTACGTTTAAAATTAATTTATTTAATGATCGATCTATGAAAAAGGAGTACGCATGATTACCGAGATTTTACCGGAAGTCAACCAAATCACCGATGAAGGATTGCGTTCGAAAGTAATCGCTGTTTGGGAAGAGGCGATGGCTTTTCGCGGCTGGACGCCGGAGATTTTACAATCGATCCCGTTTACACTTTTGGCGGAAAATGTCAAGATCACCTTCATCGAACATGTGCGGACAGTTTGTAAAATGTGCATCGCCTGCGATAAGGTTTTGACGGAAGCCTACGGCGACCGTAAAACCAAGGTGAATCGTGATAATCTGATCGCCGGAGCCTTGCTGGCCGATGTCGGCAAACTTTTAGAATTTGAGATTGTGGACGACCAAGCCGTGAAATCCGATTTCGGCAAAAAACTGAGGCATCCGTTCAGCGGCGTCGGACTGGCCTTCAAACATAGCGTTCCGCCGGAAGTACTGCACGTGATTGCCTGCCATTCCAAAGAGGGCGATGGGGAGAAACTTTCGCCGGAGACGATCATCTTCCATCATGCGGACTTCATCGATTTCGAGTTGGTTAAGTAAGAGAATTCACCACAGAGGACGCAGAGAGCACAGAGAAATATATTTTATATAAACCTGCTGAGAAAATGGGTTAGAACTGTGACGAAAGGATTCTAATTATAAAAGTAAAAGTACCTCTGCGTTCTCTGTGTTCTCAGCGGTGAAAAAAGGATTCAATATGGGTAAGACATTTAGTGAGAAGATATTAGGGAAAAAGGCCGGGAAGCCGGTCGTGCCGGGTGAGATCGTCGAGATCGAGCCGGATGTGGCGATGTCGCATGACAATACATCGGCAATTTCCGCAACCTTTTACAAAATCGGAGTCGACAAGGTTTACGATCCCGATAAACATGTCGTGATTCTCGATCATTGCACCCCGGCCGCCAATGAGAAATTCGCCCAGAATCATAAGGACATTCGCGAATTTGTGGCGAAGCAGGGAATCAAAAAGTTTTATGACATCAATCAGGGAATCTGCCATCAGGTTATTCACGAAAAAGGCCACGTCTGGCCGGGAGCGTTGATCGTCGGCGCCGATTCGCACACGACTTCTTATGGCGCATTCGGCGCGTTTTCGACCGGAATCGGCCGCAGCGAAATGGCGGCGATTATGGCTTGCGGCAAAATCTGGCTACGAGTGCCGGAAACGCTGAAGATCGTTTGCGACGGCGAATTTCAGCCGGGAGTTACCTCAAAAGATTTAATGCTGAAAATTGCCGGTGATATCGGAGCAGACGGCGGATTGTATCGCGCTATCGAATTCTGTGGGCCGGGAATCGAACGCATGACGCTGGCCAGCCGGTTTGTCCTGACGAATATGGCGGTGGAAATCGGCGCCAAGAACGGCTACATGATTCCCAACGGCGAAGTGATAGCGTATGTCAAAGCGCGCACGAACCGGAAGTTCGAAGTTGTCGAATCCGACCCGGATGCGCTTTTCGACGAAGTGTTGCATTATAATCTGGCTGACATCGAGCCGATGGTCGCGAAGCCGCATACCGTCGATAATGTCGCGCCGGTCGCGGCGGTCAAGGGCACGAAAATCGAACAGGTATTTTTCGG
>JAQUKI010000276.1 GCA_028719225.1 Fidelibacterota bacterium
ATCTTCGTCCTGAGGCATATCCTGCGGATCGATGGGAATATTAACCATCTGTCCGTCGCTTGTGGAAATGATCATTTGTCCCGCTTGCATCATTGACTCAATGCCTGTGATGATATTTAAAATCTGAACAGTTCCATCGACGCCGTAGAACCTATCACCCGCCTGATCGCTGAACACCCAGAATTTCGTCCCCTTAACCGAGGCAACCGATGTCGCTGTTTCGATACGGTAATTAGAACCTACTCCGGGCGTTACGTTGACAAGGACTCGCCCTTGTGTCATTTTGATAGTTCGCGCGGCGTAATCTTCCTTGATTTCGATTTCCGAATTCTTCCGGATTTTAACCATACTCTTGTCGTTATTAAAAATGATGGCGACAAAACCGTCTGATTCCGTCCGGATCGCATCACCTTTCATCAATCCCATACTCATCTTGGCCGGTGTTGAAAAACTTGCATTTCCTGCCTGTTTAATATTAACGCCACCAGTTGTTTTCAGAATTGTTGCATACTGCTCCTCCGCCAGAGAGTTGGCGTAAAAAGCCATGAGAATGGTAAGTACTAATAGAGTTTTCCGTTTCATTTCAACCTCTCTCTCAATGAGTTAACGATTATTTACTTTTGGAAAACATACCCAAAATGACCTTGGAATCCAAGAGTTCGATCAAACTGAACTCCATTTTGAATTCCACCGAGCCAGCGTCTTGATTTTTCAATCGGACATAAAAAGATTTAACCAGACCGTAATCGATTTGCTGGATTAATGACTTAAACGGCGTGTTCATGGTCGTTTCAAGAAATAAATTGATCTCTTTTCCAATAATGTCCTGACGGTTCTGCTTCAGAAGATTTGCAAACGAACGTGAGATTCCAAGAACCGTTCCATCTTTCAAGAACAGAATAGAGTTGTCAGAAGCCGATTCGATCACCTTCGACAAACGATCACGGCTATCACGGATTTCACGATACATTGAAACAAGTTTGTCGTTGAAAGTTGCCAATCTATCGTATTTTTCCTTCATGACCTTGAGTTCATAACTCTGATTGTTGCCGATCATATTCAGGAGAAGACTTGGATAAACTTCAATGAACTCTTTCAAATTATAGCCAAGTCCTTCAATTGCTTCCATATAAATAAGGCTGTTCGTCTTTTCATTCTCTTTTGAAAATTGGATTCCAATTCCCGAAAAGAAATCTGATTTCGTCGAAAGCCATTTTTCAATTTCCTCTTTGACAGCACCCAGATTTTTCGATTTTAAATCCGGACCAGCGACAACCACACTTTCAGGAATAAGCGGAAATTCTCCAAGAATTTGAAGATTACTCTTCTCTTTCTCATTCAGCAGATTGTACTCGAAAGATGTGGCAACAATCGCAGCTTTATTGTCGTCGACTTCTGAGTTCAACAAACAGGTAGAAATGGAATATACGCTCTTCACATTATCGTAAATCGTACAATTTTTTACGAGAAAAAGAATAATCGGATTCAGAAAAAACCAATCGGTACTTGAAGGCAGATATACTTCTCGATTCTTCAAATCCATCAGCCGTGTGATTCCACTGTTTTTGCGGGTTAGGATCAATCCAGATACATCAGTAAATCTCAACTTAAATAATGAGTAAAAATCGTAGAAGGATTCTAAATACATTGCCTCGTAGTTAGTCACGATAGAGATCGCATTGGATGTTGCGGCTATCTGATTTATAGGTGGAGTCGTGTCATTAAACTGTTCATATTCGAGTTGAATGCCCGAGACATTTCCGAAAATTTGTCCGAGGTCCTTGAAGAAGGGATTCACTTGACGGGAAATTTTTTCACTGGGTAAAAACCATTTGAATGCGTCCAATGTATTCTTCCTTATCCAATGTTTTGAACGTTTATCAAAATGCTATTCTCGAGTCGTTCGAGATCGATCGGTTTTGGAATAAAATCAACTGCGCCCATTTCCATGGAATCGTTAGCGACATTTTTATCCTTAACGCCTGTAAGAATGATAATAGGTAGCTTCGGCTGATCTTTTCGGATTCTTTCCAGCGTCTCGAATCCATTCATTTCCGGCATAATTAAATCCAATAGAACCAAATCGAAGTGTTCCGAATTCAACGCAGACAAAGCTTCTTTTCCGGATAATGTCGAACGCGACGTAAATCCTTTAAAATCGAGAAACTCCGTCAGAAAATTGCATACGTTTGGTTCATCATCGACAATCAGGATGTTGTATTTGCTCATACTGCCAAAACTTTCAGGATATTGTTTAGGTCACGGTTATTTTCAAGTTTGAAATAGATGCAAAATCGAACTCTATTTCTTCCTCGTAAATTTCCCATTAAATAATTCATGGTTAAATATATTTATCTTGTGAAATATTCACAAAGCAAATGTTATCAGAGTTCTTTCAGATATGCTGAGATTTCTTCTTCCGACATCATGCGAACTGAAATCGTAGCCAAATCACCGAGTGTTTTAATAGGCAATTCAATTGAATAATCGATCGCGATGTCACGCTTAAGGAGAAAAACCTTCACGTCCCAGGAACTTCCCAGTACAGTCAATAGCGGTGAAAAACTATGTTGAATGTCATAGGTTTCAGACTTCGGCTTAAATCCGGAAGTCGCCGGAACGTCGATGATAACATGTTCGATATTCCCATCTTGTGTGATAAATGAGACGACCGGAAACATACGGAATTCGCCCAGCGCTATCCGCCGTG
>JAQUKI010000277.1 GCA_028719225.1 Fidelibacterota bacterium
AGGTTTGGGAAGCGGCTCGTTATCGCGGATTTACGATCATCGACGCAACTTGTCCGCTGGTTCTTAACATTCACAAGGCCGCTCAAACGCTAGAAGCCGACGGGCGAACAGTTATTATCATCGGCGATAAAGATCACGACGAAGTGACAGCGATTGCCAGCGAATTGACGAATTCTATCATCGTTTCAGATAGTCGTGATGTGGAATCTCTGCCAAAAATTCGGAAAGCAGGTGTCGTCGTCCAATCGACTCGGGATATTGCTGAAGTCAATAAAATTATGTCGAAGATCGTTGAAAAAGTCGAAGACCTTCGTTTCATCAACACAATTTGCAAACCGACACGCGACCGTCAGCGTCAGGTAATCGAATTGGCATCGTTGAACGATGTCGTGCTGATTATCGGTTCCCGGACAAGCGCAAATACCAAACGGCTGGCGACGATCGCATCGGCTATTAATCCCAAAACCTTTTTAATCCAAAATGCGGACGAATTGAATCCGAATTGGTTCGAGAAAGCACAGACGATCGGAATCTCGACTGGCGCATCGACGCCCGTTGAATCGATCAAAGAAGTTGAGAAAAAAATCGCCCGGTTTTCATCATAAATTGTAAATTACACCGGAATTTGAAGGAGAAATGAAATGGAAAAAAGTTCATTTGAACTAAAAATCGGACTGGCAGAAATGCTTAAAGGCGGCGTGATTATGGATGTTACAACGCCCGAACAGGCAAAAATCGCCGAAGATGCTGGTGCCGTCGCTGTAATGGCGCTCGAGCGCATTCCCGCCGATATTCGCGCCGACGGCGGAATCGCGCGGATGTCCAGCCCGAAAATTATTCAGGACATACAGAAAACAGTTTCTATTCCCGTTATGGCAAAATGCCGGATCGGTCACTTCGCCGAAGCGCAGGTTTTGGAAGCGTTGAAAGTTGATTTTATTGACGAAAGTGAAGTACTCACGCCCGCCGACGAAGAAAATCACATCTGGAAGCACGATTTTAAAGTCCCATTCGTTTGCGGATGCCGCGATCTGGGCGAAGCGCTCAGACGGATCGGCGAAGGCACAGCGATGATTCGTACCAAAGGCGAAGCGGGTTCCGGGAATATCGTCGAAGCCGTTCGCCACATGCGCCGGGTTCAGCAGGAAATACGCAAACTGACGACGCTTTTGGACGATGAATTGATGGCGGAAGCCAAACGACTCGGAGCGCCGTTCGAAATCGTTAAGCAGGTCGCGAAGACCGGAAAACTTCCCGTACCGAATTTTGCCGCAGGCGGAATCGCAACACCGGCTGACGCTTCGCTCATGATGCAACTCGGCGCAGAATCCGTATTCGTCGGCAGCGGCATTTTCAAATCGGACGATCCGGCGGCAAGGGCCAGAGCGATTGTTTTGGCGACGACATACTTTGATAATCCGGAAAAAGTCGCTGAAGTGTCAGCCGAATTGAAGTCCGCCATGAAAGGAATCGACGTTGCAACATTACCGGAATCGGAACGTATGGCGACAAGAGGCTGGTAGTTTCATTTTTTATTGGAATAGCAAAATAGATAGATGAATCGTAGTCTGAAAATAGGCGTGATGGCTCTTCAGGGCGCTTTCCAAAAACACGTTGAAATGCTTGATCGAATCCATATTAAAAGTGAAACGATTCGGTATGGCGAACAACTGAGATTGATCGACGGGTTGATAATTCCGGGCGGCGAATCGACAACGATGACCAAAATTATTATGGAAATGGGAATTCTACCGGAACTGGAAGTGTTTGACAAACCGATCTTCGGAACCTGTGCGGGAGCGATTTTATTGTCGGAAAAATGCGACGATCCGAATATTCAGGTAATAAAAAAAACACCGGTAAAAACGTTGAGAAACGCATATGGCCGACAGGTAGATTCGTTTACAGAATCCGTAAACCTGAGTTTTACCAATGAACCGTTTCCGGCAGTTTTCATCCGAGCGCCGCGAATAACAGATTGTACTCCAGAAGTCGAAATTCTTGGACGATTCAACGGTGAAATCGTTCTTGTTCGTTATCAGAAATATTTACTTTCGACTTTTCATCCCGAATTGACGAACGATCCGCGAATTCATGAGTATTTTATCGGGATGATCGACAGATGAACCAGACTTTATCGAAATGCCGGCTATTGTCGAAGATTGACTCGCCGAAAGATCTAAAAAAACTCACCATCGAAGAATTGGTCGCACTCAGCGACGAACTGCGTGATTATATCATCGATACTATTCAGATCACCGGCGGACATTTGGCGCCCAGCCTTGGAGTCGTCGATCTGACAATTGCGCTTCATACCGTTTTTAATACGCCGGAAGATAAGCTGGTTTGGGATGTCGGCCATCAGGCATACGGACATAAGATCCTAACCGGGAGGAAGGAAGATATTCGGAATATTCGCCAATATGGCGGTATCAGTGGATTTTGTAAGATCGCTGAAAGCGAATATGACGCTTTTGGAGCCGGTCATGCAAGCACGTCGATCTCAGCGGCGTTAGGATTGGCGTCAGCGCGGAATTTAGCGGGAAGAAACGAACGGGTCGTTGCTATTATAGGCGACGGTTCTCTGACCGGCGGTTTAGCTTACGAAGGATTGGACAACGTCGATAAAATCAAAGGCCAATTCTTAGTCATTCTCAATGATAACCGTATGTCGATTTCGCGAAATGTTGGCGCAATG
>JAQUKI010000278.1 GCA_028719225.1 Fidelibacterota bacterium
ATAGTTCGGCATCGGTTTTTCCGACGATTTCTTTCAATGATAATTTATAGAGATTTTCAAAGGATCGGTTCGCCCAGAGATACCGCAGATCGGCGTCCTTCATCGTCACGATTTCACTCACTTCATCGAAGACGTTAAACCAATCTTTTCCTTCTATATCCGATTTACCGATTCCTTCTCTCATCTTGCGTCCAGTAATATTAAAATTGTCTCTACGTCCCGCAGATTTTACTATTTTTCGGCTCGAAATCAAAATCTATTTATTATTACCTCGGCAGGAAGGCCTGTATTGTACATCTTTCAAAAGAGAGTGATTTTCTCACTATTCTTTTATTAAATTACCGGAGTTTTTACAAATGAATTGGTCAGAATTATGGAAAAAGAATCACACAACCACCATCACGACAACGCTACAAATATCGGAATCGCTTTTCTTTTAAACCTCGTTTTTACCGTTTTCGAAATCGTCGGCGGGCTTTGGACGAACAGCATGGCTATTCTTTCGGATGCTTTACACGATCTCGGCGACAGTTTAACACTCGGACTTTCATGGTTTCTCGAACGCTATTCAAAAAAGGAAAAAGATCGTCAGTATTCTTATGGTTATCAGCGTTATTCGTTGCTCGCCGCTATGCTGAACACGATAGTTCTGATCGTCGGTTCGATCATCATTCTGTCCGAAGTCATTCCACGACTTTTTCATCCTACAGCCCCCAAGGCTGAAGGAATGTTGCTCTTAGCGGTCGTCGGAATTGTTGTTAACGGTTTCGCCGCTCTGCGACTCAGAAATGGAAACAGTCTGAATCAAAAATCCATCACATGGCATTTGATGGAAGATGTTCTCGGCTGGATTGTCGTGCTGATCGTCAGCATCATCCTGATGTTCCGCGATTGGTATATTCTCGATCCGTTGATGTCGATCGGCATTACGATTTACATCATGACACATGTCGTCGAGAATTTCAAACAGACTATGGCAATTTTTCTACAAGCTGTTCCCGATAAAACCAGCGCACGTGAGATCGAGAAACGGTTGCTCGCTATCCCGAATGTCCTATCGATTCATCATACGCATTTCTGGTCGCTTGATGGCGAGCATCACGTCTTGACGACACATGCCGTTGTCCTGGAAAATACATCTCACGAAGAAGTCGCCCGGATCAAATCCGCCGTAAAGTCCATCGCCGATGAATTCGGATGTGAACACATCACACTCGAAATCGAATATTGTGGTGATGATTGTACGATGGATGGAAGTCAATAAAACCGTTAGATTTTCCGCCTCGGTATCTATTATTTCATCAAAACGCACTTCATCAGCCGGTTTCCAAAGCCGGTTTGAACACGGATAAAATAGATGCCGCTTGACATATTATCGAACGATAGTTGCTGTAAATTCCATCCACTTGTTCTGTGTTCTGGCGGTATTTTCAAAACTTCTCTTCCAAACAGGTCGGTAACTGTTATTTCGACGACACTCTCTCGAGGAAGTGAAAATTTGATTTGAGTCCGGGAATTGAACGGATTTGGAAATACCGGTAAGAGTTGGAAGTTCGATGCTAATCGTATGTTGCTGTCGATGACGTTGGAAATATTGCCACCGTTTGGAGTCGGCAGCATGATTTGCCGGGTTTGTCCGCCGTCAGGATAACGTCCAAATGAAAAATCCGTTTCTTGTATGCGATAGTTCAAAGAATCTGCGATCGTATATGTCGCTTCGATCTTTTGATACAATCCAATGAATCCGCCGGATTTATCCAATTTAAAAGGAACATGTAAGGCTCCTTGTTCGGGCTGATCGTCCGCCCAGATCAGCAGATAACAACCTTCGGACAGGATAGTATCGGGAAAAATCCATTTCGCCGGATTCGCCGGATCGTCGGTCAACGTCCAGCCACTCAAATTTAACGCCGTATCACTGTTAAATATCTCGATCCAGTCATCGTATTCACCATAATCATCTTTGTTAATTTTGGAATTCGAGGCAAGAAATTCATTGATAAAAACCTTTGGTGTTTCCGGCGAATATACAAATCGCAGTGTCCGGACAGGTGCGGAAAACGGAAAAAGTCCTGTTTTGTTTTGGCTATCCCGCAAACTGAAAAAATACTGCAGTTCATCACCTGTCAACCGGTTCGGCAACAAAATCCTATACTGATAAATGGTCAACAAACCGTCTTTTATTAATGCATCAAGCATCATTGGAACTGAAACGAATTGTCCGCCCTGTTTATATAACAAATTCACTTCTGCCGGTTGTCCTTCATCAAAAAGATCGATGGAAATGATCGTCTGCCCATCGGCCGTTAAACTGACTGACGGTTCCCGGATAACAAATGGCGCAACATTCACAGTCTGGATTTGTGACAAGATAGACTGACGTCTGGTGGAAATGTACGGCTTTAAACCATATTTGACGTGATCGCCGGGAGTCATCGTGTAGGAATTATCAAAATCCTGAACCGTGTAGCCATAATCAATTGTTCGGTAAGTATCGGCATATGCCGCAGAAGAAATTCGCGCCTTCAGCGTATCGATGCGCTGAAAAAAAGTAGTCTCGTTGAAGTAATCAGTTACGATTTTATTAACGAAAAACGTGTAAAGGTCTTTGAACTGCTGATTCTTGAGAATCCGGTAAGTCAGCGGGCGTTCGAGGCTGTTCTCTCCCCATGAATATATATT
>JAQUKI010000279.1 GCA_028719225.1 Fidelibacterota bacterium
ATGTCATCAACCGTTGACGTTATCACGGATACAAGAGTAAATGCGCTCGTCGTTCCGATTCAATCGCTGACAGTCCGCAATCCCGATGATACGACATCGGTGGCACTCGAATCGGATAAGAAAAAGAAAAAACCGGAACCGACCATCGAAGAACCTGAAAAAATCAAAAAGGCGAACGATGAAAACAACAAAGAAGAAGAGGTCGTTTTCGTCGTTGTTCAGCCGGTGAAAAAAGACAATCAGAAAAAAAGTATGGTTAAAAAACATTCTTACCCGACAGCCGAACAACGTCCGGTGAAAATCGGCATCAGCAGCGATACCAAATTTGAAATCCTCAGCGGATTACAGGAAGGTGAAGAAATTGTCATCGGAAGCTACAAGGCTATCAGTAAAGATATAAAACACGGCTCGTCGCTAAAAACCGGCGGTCCGGCAGATAAAAAAGGAGAGTCAAAATGAAAAAGTACATGATAATTATTGCTATGTTACTATTTTGCGCTTCACTTTACGGGCAACAGACGGACGATAGAAAAGATTCAACCGCAACCGATCCTACTGTGACGACTTCGACCGATTCAACTGTTGAAGAAGAATTGGAAAAACAGGAAGAACAAACTCTGGACGAGATCATGGAAAATGAAGACTGGAAGGATAGAAAACCGGATACTTCTGATAATGACGATGATGACGATTTTCATTGGAAGAAAGACCGTGATAAAGATTGGGGCAAGAACCACAAAGGCGGCTTCTTCAGAGGCGGCGGTGGCGGCTGGGATTGGTACTATCTTCCGTTGAATGTGGATGTCCTAAACACTCAATTGGCAAAGATTGGATTACCGGCATTTGCAGACCAAATGATTCTGAGCGGCGGCGGCGGCTGGGGCTTTATTGGTAGAGGAATTCGCATCGGCGGTCTGGGCGCCAGCGGAACGGTATCTTCGTTTGGAATACCGACGGGCGGAAACGGATCTCAGATCGATGTTACATTATCGTTATCCTATGGCGGTTTTTTAATCGAAAAGGTTTTTCATCCGTTCAATAATTCCGAAATTTATTTGGGCGCGACGCTTGGCGGCGGTTCGACTTCGATGAAATTTTCCAAATCCAGCCAGAATATCAGCTGGAATTACATCTGGGAAAATGGTTACTCGAGCGCAGATTCGTTGGTGTTTAGCGATCATCAATCCGAGATGTCGTCTGGTTTCTTCTGGGCGATGCCGAATATAGGCTTCCGCTATAACATTTTTCGTTGGTTCGCAGTCGGTGCAGACGTCGGTTATTTCTATCAGCATACCGACGAACAGAAATGGAAAATGGAAAATAAGGTTGTTGTAGGTGTGCCGAAGATCGATTTTTCCGGAGTCGTTTACCGGGTCAATTTCTATTTTGGTGGATAATGAGCAATACGCTGATCAGTCTTAAGGACATCGTTAAAACATATCAAGTTGGCAGTGTCGAGGTTCACGCTCTTGGGGGCGTGAACCTCCAGATTCATACGAATGAATATGTATCCATCATGGGTCCGTCGGGTTCGGGAAAATCGACGCTGATGAACATCATCGGCTGTCTGGATACACCGACATCCGGTATCTATGAACTCGACCAGATGCCGGTTCATGAAATGGATGATAACCAGCTCGCTGAAATCCGGAATCGCAAGATCGGTTTCGTTTTTCAGACATTCAATCTCCTGCCACGCGCCAATGCGCTTCACAATGTCGAACTGCCGCTGATTTACAGTGGCGTCTCTGCAACAAAACGCAAAATCATGGCGGAAGAAGCACTTGAAAAAGTCGGCCTTACTGATCGAAAGCATCACCGCCCGAATGAACTTTCCGGCGGTCAGCGTCAGCGCGTTGCCATCGCACGTGCATTAGTCAATAATCCGTCGCTCATCCTTGCCGACGAACCGACGGGAAATCTCGATACGAAAACAGGCGATGAGATCATGAGAATTTTTGATAACCTGCATGAGATGGGAAATTCGATCATTCTCGTTACGCATGAAAAAGAGGTCGCTGAACACGCCAACCGGATCGTCCATATCCGCGATGGAAACATTGCCAATGATGAAGTGCTGAGGGAAAATTGATTTTATTTTTTATTGGACTCTGGGAAAATATCAAGATCGCAGTTCGCGCACTGATTCAGAATAAAATGCGTGCCGTTTTAACGACACTTGGCATTATCATCGGTGTTCTGACGGTCGTCAGCGTTGCTTCGATCATCGAAGGTTTAAATACAAGTTTTGCCAAACAAATCGCCAGCCTCGGCAGTAACACACTCTATGTCCAGAAATTTCCATGGGTTTCCGGTGACGATTGGTTCAAATATCGCAACCGACCGAATATCGAGATGAAAGACGCTGCGTATATTCATAAACATTTAAAATCGGCGGAAGCTGTTGCCCCATCGGCGGGTAGCCGACAAAATCTGAAATATGACGCGAACTCTCTTCTTGAAATACACATCACCGGTGTAACAATGGAGACGGAAAAGATCGAAGAATTCAACATTGAAGAAGGAAGATATTTCAACTCCATCGAGATCGAAAAAGAGAAAAATAACGCCGTCATCGGCTGGGAAGTCAAGGATAAATTATTCGAAGGAAGAAATCCGATCGGCGAACGTATGAAAGTCGGCGATGTTTCCTACACGGTCATCGG
>JAQUKI010000280.1 GCA_028719225.1 Fidelibacterota bacterium
GTCGATATCAAACCGGATTCACAAACAGCGACCGGCGATTCACGAACATTTGACGTCGGCAATTCGCTGGAAAAAAAAGGCGCCGTGCTGACGTTTATTCTTATTTTTCTCGGCGGGCTCGCGCTGAACCTGACGCCGTGTATTTATCCGCTGATTCCGATCACGATGAGTTATTTCGGCGGTCAGGCTACCGGCAGGAAAGGCAAACGATTCCTGATGGCGCTCTTTTATGTGCTGGGGATTGCCGTTATCAATTCGCTTCTCGGAACGCTGGCAGCGCTTTCCGGAACTCTGCTCGGTTCGTTGATGACAAATCCGATCGTCCTGATCGTCGTTGCATTGATCATGATCGCGCTGGCGCTTAGCATGTTCGGTGTTTACGAGTTTGAATTGCCGGCGTTTCTGACGAATCTCGGCGGAACCGCCAAAAGCGGTTATCTCGGCTCGCTGGTCATGGGGTTGACGATGGGAATCGTCGCCGCGCCCTGTATCGGTCCGTTCATTGTCGGTTTGTTGACATATGTTGCTACGACCGGAAATCCCGCGCTGGGCTTTACGATGTTCTTCACATTATCACTCGGGCTCGGACTGCCTTTTCTGTTTTTGGCATTCTTCTCGAGTCAGATCGGAAAATTACCGCGCTCAGGCGAATGGATGGTCGGCGTTCGGATTATTTTCGGATTGATTCTTGTTGGAATGGCTTTCTATTTTGTCCGGTCGATCTTACCGGAAGCGGTCGGTCAATTCATTCTATCGGGCTATATGATTTGCGCGGGAATTTATCTGGCGGTTTTCAACCGCTCCGGTGAGAATTCGCGGGGATTTGTCTCATTCAAGAGATTGTTTGCCGTCGCCGCGATCATTCTCGGAACATGGTTGATTAAGCCGGACGCATCAGCACCCGAGAAAATGAAGTGGCAACCGTATAACGAAACCGTTTTTGATGAAGTGTTGAATTCCGGTAAGCCGGTTCTAATCGATTTCTACGCCGATTGGTGTATTCCGTGTAAAGAGATGGATCAATACACATTCACCGACGCGAAAGTCGTTCGACTCGGCGATGAATTTGCGCTGTTTAAAGTCGATTTGACATCCGATATTTCACCTGAGATTGAACGATTGAAGGCAAAATATGAAATCCGGGGCGTTCCGACGTTCCTATTCGTGATGCCCGACGGTAACGAAATTCGCGAACTGCGCGGTGTCGGTTTCGAAAAACCGGAAATCTTTTTAGAAAAAATGGAAAAAGCGCTTTCCCGGACAAAACAATAACGAGCGCGTCCGGAACAATTCATAACAACGGATTGGTTGGAAAAATGGAAAAACAGGATGATGTAACACTGGTTCAATCACTTTATGACGCACGGCAACGGATTTTTTCCGAAATGGGCAATGTCATTATCGGTCAGCGCGAGATCATCGATCAATTACTGGTCACGATTCTGTGTCGCGGGCATTGTTTGCTCATCGGCGTACCGGGATTGGCAAAGACCCTGATGATCAAAACGCTTGCCGATGTTTTAGATCTGAACTTCAAACGGATACAATTTACGCCGGATTTGATGCCGTCCGACATCACCGGAACCGAATTGATACAGGAAGATAAAACAACCGGTAAGCGCGAATTTCAGTTTTTCGGCGGCCCGATTTTCGGCAATATTATTCTTGCCGACGAGATCAATCGCACACCGCCTAAAACCCAATCCGCTTTACTCGAAGCCATGCAGGAACACCGCGTGACCACCGCCGGAAAAACCTATGTTCTGGACGAACCGTTCTTTGTCCTGGCAACGCAGAATCCGATCGAGCAGGAGGGAACTTATCCTCTGCCCGAGGCACAGTTGGACAGATTTATGTTCAGCCTGCGCATCGAATATCCGTCGTTCGCCGAGGAAATCGAGATCGTCAGATCGACGACTTCAGACATCGATCCGAAATTATCGAAGATCGTCAGCAAGCAAGAAATCCTGACCTTCCAGAAATTGATCAAACGTGTGCCGGTTGCCGATAATATTATCGAATATGCCGTCAAACTCGTGACATCGACGCGTCCGCATGAAGAAAAAAGTCCCGATTTTGTCAAGAAATGGGTGGAATGGGGCGCCGGTCCGCGCGCATCGCAATACCTGATCCTCGCCGCGAAAGCTTACGCGGTCCTGAATGGAAAACCAACACCGAACAAGGACGACATTATCCGCGCCGCAAAACCGGTTCTCCGGCATCGCATCATCCCGAATTTCAACGCCGAATCGGAAGGCATTGACACTGACACGATCACCGGCAAAATTCTCCAATGGCTGAATTAGTCGCAAAACGCCGGTTTCTCGATCCCAAAACCATCTCGCGGCTGGATAATATGAACCTCCGCGCCCGATTGGTCGTCGAAGGTTTTATCATCGGTCTGCATAAAAGTCCGTATCACGGCTTTTCAGTGGAATTCGCAGAACATCGTCCATACATGCCCGGCGACGAGATCAAGCGAATCGACTGGAAACTCTACGGTAAAACCGACCGGTACTACATCAAGCAGTACGAAGAAGAAACGAATCTCAAATCATATATTCTACTCGATAAAAGCGGATCGATGGGCTACCACTCCGGTGAAATTTCCAAGTTGACGTATGGTAGTTACGTGGCCGCCGCACT
>JAQUKI010000281.1 GCA_028719225.1 Fidelibacterota bacterium
AAGAATTCATCTAAGACTGTTCGGTTGAATCGTTCTACAAATCCGTTGGTTTGAGGATGACGAACTTTGGTTTTGCGATGTTCTATATCCGCTAATTCCAGGAACATCTCATAGGGATGGTTGGAAGTCCCACAGTATTCGCGGCCATTATCGGTCAGAATTGCTTTCAAAGTCAGATTCCAGGATTGGTATTGAGGTACAACATCATTGTAGACCACACTGACAGAATGTTCCGGTATTTTGCCGGTATGCAGATAACCGAAGGCATAACTGCAATAGGTGTCGATCACGGCTTGCAGATAGACCTTCCCGGTACCCTTCAAATGACCAACATAGAACGTATCCTGAGAAAGCAATTCTCCCGGCCGGGAACTTTCAATATGTCGCTCTTTATAGCAGGGATTGGCTTTCCCAATGGCTCGGACTTGCTCGGCTGTCAGTTCAATCTGATGGCCTGAAGCCAACTCTTCCAGTTTCAGCAAACGGTCATATTGACTACTCATCGCGTTCTTATCCAGTATCTTCTGGATTGTTATCCCAGATACCGATACTCCAGTTAGTTTGAGCTGGTCCGATAAACGATGACAACCCCACATCGGATTATGAACCGCCAAATCCAAAATTCTTTTGACTACTGCTGGTGGAGTAGTTTGCGGATGAGTCTTGTGAATTGGCGGCAAATCGATTAGACCTTCCATCCCATGAGTTTTAAAACGTTTTTTATATTCGTAGAAACGACTACGACTGATTCCCCGTTGGCGGCAGGCTTCAGAAACATTGCCTAAGGCTTTCGCCAGTTCTAAAGCACTCAGGCGTTTCTGGGCTAACTTTCTTTCAGAGTGTTCCATAATAACTTCTTCCTTTCATTTTGCATGCTGTTGGAACTACGCTCCGGCTACGCCTTCGCTCCGTTCCAACAGCACAGTTTACGATAAACATACTTGATTCGGAAGAAGATTAACTATACATTTAATCACTTCTGCGTGAATCACGTCACTCGATAAATGTACTTTATCGATTGCTCAAATTCTGCTGTTTACATTTACTGTCTAAATGGGTAACTTTCGACGTTGTTTTACAGGTTCAATGCGGAAGTTGATAATGAGATTGCCTATACAAGTTCGCTCTTTAATACTAATTCTAACATTGTCCGGATGTTTGCTCGCGCAATCAGCGGCGCCACACGTATTCATCAATGAATTTCAAGCGTCAAATATAACCACCGTTGAAGATGCCAATTTTTATGCTTACTCCGATTGGATAGAAATATACAATGCGGAAGATTCAACCGTTCAACTGAGCGGTTTATATCTTACCGACGATTTAGCCAATCCGCTAAAATGGCAGATTCCCGCCGGCATTTCGCTGTCGCGTCATTCGTATCTGATCATTTGGGCGGACGATCAAAATACAGGCCGACATACTAATTTCAAGTTATCCAAATCCGGTGAACAGATTGGACTTTTCACGGCGGATGGAATTGTGATCGATTCGCTCTCTTTTCCCGAACAAATAGATGATTATTCGATGGGACGTTATCCTGCCGGAAGCGATACATTCGTCTATTTCAGCGATCCGACGCCGAATATGGCGAATACGACAGTACCATTTTTCGGTTTAGCGCCCGATCCGCTCTTTTCTTTGAATAGCGGTTTCTATTCAGGTCAACAAGTCGTCACTTTAAACATCGATTCGGCATTCGCTGTTCATTATTCGCTCGACGGTTCGGATCCAACAGTAATATCTTCTCTTTACAATTCGCCGATTATCATCGACAGCACAAGAGTTCTGCGCGTTCGGTCATTCCGAACCGGCTATCGTCCGGGATCGATCATAACAAAAACATATTTTATCGATGAATCCGTCACTTTACCGGTCATTTCGATGACAACAGATCCCAAAAACCTCTGGAATGACACGACCGGAATTTATGTCGAAGGTATAAACGGTATTCCGGGTTATTGCATGGATACGCCATGCAATTGGAATCAGGATTGGGAACGCCCGGCGAACATGGAATATTTCCCGGTAAACAATTTGGCTGGTTTTCAGGCGGATATTGCCATCAAGATCGGCGGCGGCTGCACGAGAAAATACGGACAGAAACCACTTTCTATTTACACACGCGGCGAATACGGAATCGACAAGATCCGCTATAAAGTTTTCTCAGATAAAAACATCACCGAGTTCAACAATCTCAAACTCCGGAACGGCGGACAGGACTGGTATCGAACACTTTTTCGCGACGGATTATTACAGCTCCTTGTCAAAGATCGCATGGATATCGACTGGATGGCCTATCAGCCGGCGATACTTTTTCTCAACGGCGATTACTGGGGCATTCATGACATCCGCGAGAAGCACAACGAACATTATATTGAAAACAATCACGGCGTCGATCCCGATAAAGTCGATATTTTAGTCAGTAATGCTTCCTCACAGGTTGGAACTTCAAAGGATTATAGAGAAGTGATCGCTTTTATCGATTCGCATGATATGACATTACCGGAAAGTTATGCTTTTGTCGCAAGCCGGATCGATGTCAATGAGTATATGAATTATCTCATTACCGAAATCTATTCGGCGAATACGGATTGGCCTGCCGGCAATATTAAATACTGGCGCGCACAGGAT
>JAQUKI010000282.1 GCA_028719225.1 Fidelibacterota bacterium
GCGGATTCCGGCGTTTAAATAGCCTTTACCTTTGCCAAGCGAGATTTCGTTGGATGCATTGTCATTCAGCGCGGCGTCATATTCGGCGACGACTGAAATTTCCGAATTCAGATTCTTGTCTATGCCGAAGAAAAACGACGGGTCGGAGTCGCCATCTTCTTGTTCGATCGGATTGTAATTGATTCCCGCATGCAGGCCGAGATTTCCGAAGAATTCATAATTCTTGCTGGCAACTATGTAAAAACCTTTAGCTTTCGTCTCATAGCGTTTGAGCGTGTCTATATATTCGCCAAAACCTTGGGATGTGAATCCGATGAGAACGCCTGGGAATTTCAGCGATTCTTCGATGAACCGGTAACGGATTTCAACGCCGGGCTGGTTATGCCAGTTGATGTTTTGATTTCCGACGATCTGTGCGCCGCCGTACGAAACGCCGATCATAAATCGGTCGGAAATGCCAACGGAAATTCCGCCCATCAGACCACCGCCTTGAAATAGATTGAACTTAGCGATGTACGAGCCCTTGGGAATCAAGCCCGCCGTCGGGACGGTGACCAAATCTGTCGGTTGAAGCGTTGGTTTCTGTGCCAGGCACAAAGAGAGGCTAACGCAGGTAATTATTAAAATGGTTTTTATTATGTTTTTCATCCTATTCTCGAAAACTTCCGTAAATATAAGATTTGAAGTGTTCAAAATCAACACAGTTACTTTCGAACGTATAAATGAACGAAGTGTATTTGATTTTGTTCACATTTATTTTTTAAAGATTTGACACTTTGTGGTAAGTGTTCTATATTCTCGTGTGTTTGATCAAGTAAAATTGGAAATTTTAATCTTCTTCTCAGAAGGAGAGAAAGGTTTATGAGAAATTTTGGAATCATCATCTTAGTTGTGGGTTTTCTGCTCCTCGTTCTGGATACATGGGTCATCAAATTTCTCGGTGGTTTTGGGCTGGTTTTAGGACTGCTTGCGGTACTGATTCCCGAGAAAATGACTGAGATTGCCCTCGAAATTATGTCGAAGTTCAACACGAAAACGCACGATCCCAAATAAGTTCAACACATTCAACTATTCACCATTTTACAGTGAATTCTGCGGGAATTGAATCTTTACGCCGGAATTTGTAACCTGTCATTGTAACTTTTATCTGAAAGATATGTTAGTAAGAACTATGTTTGGAGAAATGTATGCCGGTTTATGATTATGAATGTCTATCCTGTGGGCGGAAATTCGAGGAGCTCATCTCATCGAGCCGTGTAGAAGATACGGAAATCGAATGTCCGTTTTGCGGTGAGAAAAACGCCCGGAAACGGTTGTCTGTAACTGCAATTGGTAGCGCTGGGCATAGTCCCGCTGATTCATGTCCGTCAAGGCATACATGTAGTTCAGGTTTTTCCTGAACGCATTGATAACCGGCAGTTGCCGGTAAGTTAGATTTTATCTAAAATTATCCCTGTTTTCCGGGATCACCTCAACAATTTTCACATCGGTCATCCCGTCCGTCCAGAAGCCGAGCGCGCGTTTCTGGACAACGGCGATGTACGACGAATAATTTTTCAGGATTTCTTTTGTGACGGAACAAAACATCGTTGCCGTTTGCTCCATAATTCCGAGTTCGTCCATCAAGATCGGTTTTCCGGATTGAATCGAATTTCGAAGTATTTCAGCGCCGAATCCGTTGAATACTGATAAATCGATACCAAAGCGGTCGAATGTAACAGTTTTCGGGAAATCGGTATGTGCGAAAGTCCGGCTGTTGCCGTGCCAATCGCGGAGAAAATAACCAACGATTTTATCATTGCAGAAGATTTTCTCTGTGGTGAAACCGGCAGGCTGGACGTTCAGGCTTTTCATTAATTTCTGAGCGGCGGTCGTTTTACCGGCGCCGATTTCGCCGGTTAGAATGAGCCGAATATTGGGATTATTTAATTTCAATGTCCGATTTCTAACGTTTTTTATCGGTTATTAAAGAGTATTTAAATACAGATTAGAACCGTAGAAAAAACCATTAGAACCGAAATTCCCTGAAGCGCCCATCGCAAACGGACGGGAACAAACAGCGGTGCGAGATTTTTGAAGCGACTTCCGAGGAAAACTCCTAAGGGAAATAGCAAAGTCGATAGTCCAATGGCTATCGGCGAACAATAGAGCGAAAGCGGGATATTCGTTCCCGGCATGAGGCAGGCAGGCGTTCCGGTAAAGAAATGGACTGCAGGAAACAGTCCGACGGCAAGAACGGCATAAAGTCCGCCGGTCAGCATTTTCCCGGATAATTTTTCGGATAATTTTCCCCGGATCAGATTGACGCCAACCATCATCGCCAGTACTTCCAACACAATTCCGAAAACGGAGTTATCGATTTTCATATGAATTTTCGGAAGCTGTAATAATGCCGCATCGAGCATTTTAAAAAGAATCACGACGGCAAGCGAAATCCAAAGATATCGAAATTTCCGGATCGCGCTGAATCCGAAGGCGAGAAAGAATGCGACGACCCCCGTCATAATTGAACCGAGATATATCCAGTTGGGAGTATCGTGCAGAAGGATTCCGGCTAATGCCTCGAAAAATCCCCAGACCGAGCCGATGCCGATCGCCACCCATATCCAAGTTTTTT
>JAQUKI010000283.1 GCA_028719225.1 Fidelibacterota bacterium
AAACGACTGATGGGGCTTCAACCCAAAACAGCCTTCGTGGTTCGCGACAAAGTCGAAATGGAAATTGCCATCGAATCGGTACAAATCAGCCATGTCGTCGTCGTTAAACCCGGCGGAAAAATTCCAGTTGACGGTAAAGTTCTAAGCGGCGAAAGTTACGTCGATGAATCGATGATCTCCGGCGAGCCGGCACCAGTTTTTAAAGAGACCGGAGATTTGCTGATAGGCGGCACGATCAACCAAAACGGCGTCTTGAAAATCACCGCGACGAAAATCGGCAAAGACACGGTTCTTGCTCAGATCATTCAGATGGTCGAACAGGCACAGGGGTCCAAGCCACCCGTTCAGCAGTTAGCGGACAAAGCTGTCGCCTGGTTCATCCCAACGATATTGGCAATCGCGACAATCGCTTTTCTCGTCTGGTACTTTATTGTCGGCGAGACGCTGCTGTTTTCATTAACAACACTCATTTCGATCCTGGTGATCGCTTGCCCGTGCGCGCTCGGATTGGCAACGCCCACAGCCGTGACGGTCGGAATCGGACGCGGCGCCGAACTTGGAATTCTAATCAAAAACGGCTCGGCGCTGGAAACTGCCGACCGCATCACCACTGTTGTTTTCGATAAAACCGGCACGCTGACTGTCGGCAAGCCCGAAGTCACGGACGTTTATTCTCCGATCATGATGGCATCCGAATTTCTTTCGATTGCCGCCAGTGTTGAGAAAAACTCCGAACATCCGCTCGCCTCCGCAGTCGTGAAATACACCGACTCGCTCGGCATCACGATTCAACAAACCGACGCCTTTGAATCAGTCGGCGGAAAAGGTATTCTCGCAAGAATCGACGGCCGGAAAATCATTCTCGGAAATGTGAAATTTCTCGAAGAAAACCAGATCGTACTTCCTGAAGATTTTACTTCGCAGATAGATCGATTCAATGAAGACGGGAAAACGGTCATCGTCATCGCAATCGACGGAGAAGCAAAAGGGATCATTTCTATCGCCGACCAGATTCAACCGTCGGCAATCCAAACAGTGAAAAATCTTAAAAAAACCGGACGATCGGTTGCCTTAATCACGGGCGACAATGCGCGGACGGCAAAAACCATTGCGCACAAAACCGGCATCGATCGCGTTTTAGCGGAAGTTTTACCGCAGGACAAAGCCGCCGAAGTGAAACGGCTACAGAAAAATGGCGAAGTCGTCGCGTTTGTCGGCGATGGGATCAATGATGCGCCTGCGTTGGCGCAATCCGACATCGGCATTGCTATCGGTTCCGGAACGGACATTGCCATAGAAAGCGCCGACATCGTTTTGATGAAAAACGATCTGACAAATGTCGTCGCCGCTCTGCAGTTGAGCCGAAAAGTCATGTCGAAAATCCGGCAAAATCTGTTCTGGGCATTTGCTTATAACGTCGCACTCGTTCCTGTCGCCGCGGGCATTCTGACGCCGTTGTTCGGAATCACTTTTCGCCCGGAATTGGGCGGCGCAGCGATGGCGCTGAGTTCCGTGACGGTCATTTCACTTTCGCTCATGCTGAAAAATTTCGTCCCAAAGATTGAATAAGGAAATTAGGTTGATTGGGAATTTTGAGGTTAAAATGGTTATCAATGAAAAATGGAGTTTTAAATGAAATACAGAAAACTTGGCGATTCGGACATCTGCATCTCGGAAATCAGCCTCGGATGCTGGACGCTCGGCGGATTGAATTGGATCGATGGCAAGCCAAATGGTTGGGCAAACGTCGATGAAGCCGAAGCGATCCGCGCAATCAATTATGCCATCGATCAGGGCGTCAATCATTTCGACAATGCCGACGCTTATGGCAATGGCAGAGCGGAACGAATGCTCGCCCGCGCACTCGGTCAACGCTCGAAAGACGTCATCATCGCAACCAAAGTCGGATGGTTTCCAGGAACTGCCGAACATGCTTACGAGCCGCAACACATACGACACCAACTCGAACAATCACTGGTCAATCTTCGGCGCGATTATGTGGACATCTACTATTTTCACCATGCCAATTTCGGCGAAAACGACCGCTATCTCGATGATGCCGTGGATATGATGAATCGCTTAAAAGACGAAGGTAAACTGCGACTTATCGGTCAGTCCGCCTACACAAACAAAGAATTTCTTCGCGTCATTCCAAAAGTTCGCCCGACTGTTTTGCAGAGTTTTGCTCACGCGATGGACGACCGGTTCATCCGCCCGAATTCGCCTATCCGGAAATTGATGGAAGAGCAAAAGATTTCGTTCATCGCCTTCAGTCCGCTGAATCGTGGACTTCTGCTGGGAAAATATTCCGCCAAGAATCCGCCGCAATTTGACGAAGGCGATCACAGGAAATACAATCCGTTGTTTACTTCGGAAACTCTATCGGCATTGGAACCAAAATTAGACAAAATCAAAGCGCGTTTTGGCAGTTCGCCAGCCGAACTCAGCCGGTTTGCGCTTCAGTTTACACTCAGCCACGAAGTCGTTGCCGCGGTCATTCCCGGATTCCGTAATCAGGCGCAAGTGGAAATGAATCTTTCCGGCTGGAATCGACCGCTGACGAAAGCCGACGTCGATTTCGTGCGCGATGTCTTTACGAAATAGTTTTTCATTCTTT
>JAQUKI010000284.1 GCA_028719225.1 Fidelibacterota bacterium
TTTTGCTTTTTTCAAAACTTCGGTCACGCGCTCTTTACCGCCGATATTGCCGGGATTGATTCTGACTTTATCGACACCCGCATCGATCGCTCCCAACGCGAGTCTGTAATTAAAGTGAATGTCCGCCACAAGCGGGATCGTCATATGTTTTTTAATTTCGGGAAGCGCGGCAACTGCTTGTTCATCCGGAATGGTGATTCGTAAAATCTGGCAACCAGCCGCTTGTAGTTCCGCGATTTCCGGCAGAATCGATCCGAGATCGTGCGTTTTGGAAGTAGTCATAGATTGAACAGTGATCGGAGCGCCGCCGCCAATCGGCACGTTTCCAACAAAAACCTGACGCGTTATTTTTCTCGGATAAGAAATCATCACGATCTCAAGTTAATATCCGGCAGTTTCTTACACAAATAAAAGTTCCGTTAATGGAAAAAGCCCCTTGTTCAAGGGGCTTTTCATGTTTCTTGGAAAAGAATATTTATTCGATGAAGTCGGCATCCATAAAATCTTCGAGTTTGAAGCGCCCTTCCTTTTCCTGTTCGCGCGCCTTATCGACAATCTTTTTTTGTGCGGCTTCGACTTTTCTTCTCGGCTGAGGCCCTTCCAGTAACTGCATCTCGTCCTGAAGAATGACCTGCGTTCTCTGAGGGAGCGAGTTGATGAAGAATTCTTTCACTTCGTCCGGTTGACCTTTCAGCGCATAAGCGACTTCCGAAGCTTCGACAGATTTCAATACGTCGCCGACAATATTCTGCGGCAGTTTGGTCATATCGTCGAAAGTGAAATAGAAATGTTTCACCTGCTGAACGAGTTCCGGCGCTTCTTTCTCCAAATGTTCAAGAAAACGTCTTTCATCCTTCGGAGCCATTTGACTCAGGATTCCGGCGACATTTTCTCCGCCGCCCCGTGAATATTCAGAAGCGCGCGGCAGAAACGCGGCTTTTTCCTTCAGTTCGTTGGCGATACTGACAACACCTTCCAGCGGAATGTCGCCGATATGCCCGATCTCCGCCATCACTTTCGGCTGAGCATCTAACGGTAGGGCTTGCAGAATTTTCACCTGTCTGTCCGCACCTAATTGAGCAATCGTTATTGCCATGATGATGGGTGATTCGGCGGCGATCAACGAAATAATCTGATTATCGCTTAAATCATCCAAATATTGGAACGGTTTTTTGGTCTCTTCACCCGCAGGCGTAAATTTTTCCGTGACAAAACCGAAATAAAATTCCTCAAGCACAGATTTTTTTACTTCAAAAGGGATATTAGAGATGGAAGACATATGCTGTCGGATTTTCTGGAGTTGACTCTTGTTCAATCCCTTGAACATTTGAAGAGCCAGATTCGTGCCAAGTGACTTGAAAAGTATTGCAGCTTTATCCAATCCGGTCAGATCTTTATATTCCGTCATAGGTTCATTCCTCTTTCTATTCGGCTTCCGTCTGTTCCGGCTTAACGTCGCCGCTCAACCAGTTGTTAATAATGCGTGAAGCCGTATCGGGTTGACCAACGCTCATCGAAATGACAGACTGTTTGATCCCTTTCATTTCCTCTTTCTGAGCCTCCATATCGACTGGTTCCGTAGTAACTTTCGGTTCGGGAATCGGAATTATCGGTGGAACGATCGCCGGTTGTGAAGTAACTGGCGCAGGGGCAGCGACAATTTCCGGAGCCGGTTTCTCGATAGGTTGCGGTGCGGGTGGAACCGGACGCGGACCCATCGGGATCTTTGTGCCGTATCCCCATTCGATTTCCTGCTGCCTTGCCTGTTTTCTACGCGATATGAGAAGCACAAAAAGAAGGATCAGGATCAACAATGCCGCAATTCCCGCCGCGATCAAAACACCCATATTTTTAAGACGCGTCATGATCGGAGGCGTCGTTTCGAGCGCGCCTAATTCGATTTCCTGCAGACGGCGATTACTGTCGCGTAGTTGATCTCTCAAATTGGCGAGTTCCTGTTCGCGGATTGTCGTTGTCTTTTCGGTTTCCTGCCGCTGTTCGTCGGTAAGTTGCGGCGTCTGTAATTGGGCTTTTAGATCGGCGATCTCTTTTTTTAAATCTTCCATACGAAGCGAATCTCGGACAACGACCTGTTTCTCGGTCCGCCTCTGTTGTTCGATACGGCTTGAGCGCTCGGTTTCCGTTTGTCTCCTGTCGATGTCGTCGATTTTTTCCGCAATATTTTTCAGGATGATCGCTTCAGCGCCGTCTGTCTCTTTTTTCTTCTTGAAATTCGCCGTCATAACACTAATGACATCGCCGCGTGAGCGGTCGTAATGCGAGGCGATATTGACGACCTGCCGGATGTTTTCGATCATATCCGGAGTTACGCCATCCTCGACAATAATACTGATCTGTTGCCGCTTGATAACTGGGATCGGTGCGGACTGTTTTTGAACAGAAATTTTAGAATCCGGCGCTTCCTTTAATTCCTGATCTTCAGAAGGTTCTTCGATATTTTCAGCCGTATCGGAAGTCAGTTCTGCTGCCGGTTGATTACTAGGTGTTTCGTTAAAAGCCTCCTGCGGAATTTCAAAACCGGGCAATGGCAGAGAATAAGTTTGTTTGGCTGGTTTTTTCGATGTTGTGCTCATA
>JAQUKI010000285.1 GCA_028719225.1 Fidelibacterota bacterium
AACCGTGTCACCTTTCAGCCCGGGCTCGGTTTCGACTATTTTCAAATTGATAAATAGTGGAATCTCGACATCAACCGGTGTTTCATCGTGATACAAGACGTGAATGATCTCATTTTCTTTGATGAATTTTGCTGCCTTTTCAAACAGGTCTTCGTGAAAAGGATATTGCTCGAAGGTTTCGGTATCCATCAAAATGTAGTTCGATCCGTCCCGATACAAATATTGCATGTCCCTGGATTCCAAACGAACGATGTCGATCTTCTCGCCCGAACGATATGTGTTTTCTACGACCAGACCGGTCCTGACGTTTTTAAATTTCGTCCAAACCCGCGCGCCACCACGTCCCAGTTTAATGTGCTGAAACTCAACGACCTTTAATAAATTTCCATCCGAATTAATAACGATTCCGTTTCTGATATCTGCTGTAGTAGCCAAGAAAAACTCCCTTCTATAAAAACATCACAAAGCGGTCAGCAATTTACATGCTGTCTGCTTTAGAATCAATTGATTTTCACCTTTGCACAACGATCCAGCCCTATTGGAATCCGGCATTGAGATCATCTTCTGTTATAAAAGGCTGTCAGACTATTGAATCCGAAAAATCTCCTCGCAAAAAACGACTAAATATTTTAAGTTTCGGCGTGCTTTTAGAGTCGATGTCAAACGGGTTGGATATACTGCGCCTTACCGGCTGGTTCGTCGGTTTTCTGCCTGTTTTTACATATGCTGAGATTCATTACCGTATTCCTTTTTTCAAAGGATTTTTATACCGAAAACAGCCGGAGATCATCTTCGATACACCTCATCGGATCCAATCCGATGACTTGCCGGTTTTATTGATGATCAAAGATGCCGACCGGTATCCTGTGAAATTGCTGGACGTGACTGTCACAATCAAATCGCCAGTCTCCGGAAAAGCATTGGCGGAAAAATCATGGAACGAGATGATCGACATCTCTCAAAAATGGTTTGTCAGGATTTTCAATCTGGATGTTCGTTCATGGAAAGATGAGCGGATTCTCGTCGAATGCCGGGCAATTTTCCAGATTCGGAATCAGACGGTGACTGTTAAAAACGATAATTACCGAACCGTCTCGCATGCGGATTTTTCCGTTTTCATCGATTCCGAACCGCTCCCAGCCCCGGAAGGTTGGATATGGGGCGATCTGCACTGTCACTCTTCATGGACAGAAGATCAGGTTGAATTTGGTGTCCCCGCGAACGCCATCGAACCGATTGCGCTGCCGATGGGAATTTCCTTCTGTGCTTTAGCAGAACACTCGTACGATCTTGATGATCTGGAAGGTACATGGACAGAACGTGATCCAAACTTTCCAAAGTGGAAAAATTCGCGCGAGACAATCCGGAATTTAAATGCACGATCTTCAAATTTCAGGATCATCGCCGGCGAAGAAGTTTCGACCGACAGCGGTGCAGGTAAAAACGTTCATATGGTCGTGTTGAATGATGACCGATACTATCCGGGCGAAGGCGACGCACTGGAAAAATCCCTCGCAAAACCTTCCGAACTCTATTACGGAAAAATCCTCGAATCTGTGCCGGAAAAGGCGCTCGTCTTCGCCGCGCATCCATACGCCGATCCGCCTTTTTTTCATGAAATCGGACTCAAACGAGGCGCGTGGAATTATTGGGACAGCCATCGTAAACTCGACGGCTTGCAATTCATGAATGGAATCATGGATGGTGAATATGAACGGGGAAAACACGAATGGATCCGGCAATTATTACGCGGTCGGCACTCATACGTTTATGCGGGCAACGATTCTCACGGGAACTTCAACCGTTATCGCCAAATCTATATGCCGATGTTTTGTATGAACGAAAAATCCACACAAAAATTCGGCGAGCACCGCACTGGCATTAAAGCCTCATTGACGGAAAACGTGGACAACCTGACCGCACGATTGAAAACCGGACAAGTGATTTCAACCGACGGTCCTTTTGCCAATATTTCCATTCAGGATTCGACGGGACGGGAATTTAACATCGGCAAAAATGCCGGGACACCGAAATCGATTTCGGTTCAGGCAATTTCGTCACGTTACTTCGGAAATCTTCGACAAATTCGTTTGTTTCTCGGCGATCTTGAACACGAGCGGGAAATCCTTTACCGAACCATTTCCTCCCTATCAGCATACAACAGAAAGACAATTACCATTCCGTTGGAGAATCTGCCAATATACGGATATTTCCGCGCCGAAGTCGAGACCAATCAGAATAAAATCGCTTTGACCAATCCAATCTGGTTCGGACAAAAGACTCTTGTAACTTCGCCAGAAAATTCCAATCGGGACAGGTCGGATGGTTGATAGAAGATATCGGTTCGCTATGTTAGTCCTCAGATGAAAAAATCCCAGAAAGACTTCGATTTAATCATTTTTGACATGGATGGCACATTATATCCAGTCAACCCGGACATCGACGCTGTTTATCCAAAAATTGCCGACCGGTTTGCCGCTGAGGCAACCGGAAAAAGCGAATCTGAAGCGCAGGCAGAATTTCTCGAAAGGAAAAACCAACTTGCCGCGATTATCAACGGCAGGCCGACAAACACGCTGACGTTGATCTATTTT
>JAQUKI010000286.1 GCA_028719225.1 Fidelibacterota bacterium
CCGGCAGACATTCGGTCAGATGCGTCTCGTTGAAGATTTTCTCAAGTTCGTCATCAGGAATGTAGTCAATTCCGTCACTGGCGACGATTACCGAAAACGGCGGCTTGCATATCGTCATATTTATACCTGGTGTTGTGTTCTTGAAACCAATGCAACGGGTTAACGTTGATGACAGCCCGGCTTGTTTTTCAATACTTTCCCGGGATTCGCCCCGGGCAATCAACATTTCCGCTAAAGTATGAGGAGGATTGACGAGCCTGGTAATTTTCCCGTTTTGATAAAGTATTGCCGGACTGTCGCCCACCCATAAAGTAATAACTGCGGATTTGTAGATGAAGACCAGGGTCAACGTTGTTCCGCATGAACTCAGATTCGGGCATAGAAATTTCAAAGTGTCTATGTCTTCGGCGGTTCTGCGTATCGCTTCTTTGCCGATATGCACAAGTCGGTTCAGCGTAGCTTTTCTTAGTCGTGCAAGTTCATAGAAAAGTTCTTCCGCCAAGGATTTTATTGCGTAGTTGGCAATAATTTCTCCGCCTTGTCCCCCGTTGCCGTCGGCCAAACACATGATTTTTATGTTTTTGATACTGAATTCGGCATATCTGTCCTGATTGGTTTTGCGAAGACCCATAATGGAATCCGCTGCGGTGATATATTTCATGTTGTGCTCCTCAATAGGTTATGGTCTGACTTTGCGTTCCCATGTAGCGGCTTAACTGGCTGAATTCGGTGAAGTGCATGTACAGAATTCTGCCGTCTTCAGAAGTACTTGCCAAATTTCTCATGGTTGCCTCATCAATTTCATTTCCGCTTCCGAAACCGATAAAATGAAGCTGGATATTCTCGGCTTTAAGTCGGTTGGCAATTTTGGTACAATCCCCGTCGGTTCCCATGCCGTCGGTAATGCAGTAGACTCTCCTGAAGTAATTTGTATAAGAACCTTGTAATTCTTTTCGCGCTAATGTTAAGGCGTGACGCATTCCGGTGGCACCGTTATAATCAAGCTGTTGAACCTTTTGAATGGCGTTTAACTTCTGATTCAACGGCTGCAATGGGATTTCAACCCGCGCAGGCTCTCCGAAGCTGATTAATGAAAACTTAGCACATGGAGGCAATTTGCTGATAAACATTGTAGTAACTTCTTTTTCCCTGATCAGTTTCGGGGTGCTGTCATTAGAGCTGGTCGCATCCTGAGTAGAACCTGAAATGTCTATTAAAACAACATTATCAGTTTTGTCTACCCCACCCGAGTTTCTGATGGCAGGCGCTAAGCTTATGTTGCCATACCCGCTGTTCGATTTGTCCTGACTGTTATCGATTCCATCCCAAATCCTGGTTTCCATGATTTACCTCGCTTTTGATTTTGGTTATTATTTCTAAGCGGTCAAGCTTATTTTTGTGTAGCATCATTTGCTTCGATCCAAGTTCAGATGCAAAATGTTTAGGTTATAGATATTTTTGAGGTTTAGCTTATCGCACCCGGCAAAGGCGTTTAGTGAGAACAATTCCATAAATTTCCCGACTTTCTCGATTGCAGTATCATAACGACTCTTAGCGGTCTTATGGTCGCGATGAATTTCACGTCCGATCCGACGATAAGATTTTTTATGAGTGATCCTGCTGTGAAAAGCCTGCCGCTCTTCTTCGGTCATATTGCCAAAAAGCTCAAAATCCTCAAGCAAATTTTTAAACCGGCGGAGTATCTCCGATTTCGCTTTCGGTAGTTTCTGTTCCGAAGCGGTAACTTCATCAAAATAGATATAATCAGGAGGCAAAGAACACAGGATGGAATTTTCATACCATCTGATGTCTGCTCCCGAATTGTTTTTTGAAGTTCCCATTTTTCAGTCTTTCAACAGTTAATCTTTAATTTGTTTCATATGATATATTATAAGTCATAATATACTTATCTGCAATATGTTAGCCATGTTTTTCCGTGTCAGTTTGAAGGGAATGTCGTGTCAAATTCAAAGAAGTTTTTTGAGGTCAGTTACGAGCGGAAATGCGCAAGAGGGGTATTTTTTCACAATAAGCGTGTCAAAAACACGGCAGTTTCATGAATTTTTTTTAAATGGGGAATTGTATTGAAGGCAAAAAAATACCGGCAGAAATATTGCCGGAATGTTATTTCCCTGTAAGTGAATAAAAAAACACTACCACGATTTTAAGTTTACATCAGTAATAGATTACCTGAAACTGACATGTTTGAGATTTCCGGTGGTACCATAAAGTATATTCAGCCCGAAGTTTTTCATTACGATATTCATACAGGTTGGATTGTAATTTTAGTTTTTTATTCCACCAAGGAAATTTTGGCGGCGGGAAATAACCATCAATCTTGTCTTCGGTATTTTTCTTGAGCGAATAAAGCTGAACAATATGATCAATTATTTTTTGAGAAGCTGTGAAAGAATAGAAATAAGTAGGATCTTTAATAAATTCATCCGCATAAAAATAAATATCTGTGGCATTGCCGTCAGATTTAATCTTAAATTGCCGCTCAAAGGCGTTTTTATTGCTCTTGGTATCAGGGATTTTTGCATCATAATCAGTACAACCGCACATCATAATCAGGACGGCTGACACTATG
>JAQUKI010000287.1 GCA_028719225.1 Fidelibacterota bacterium
CGGGCGACAATGTGAACGTGACGGTAGATTTGATCACAGAGATCGCGATGGAAAAAGAGTTGCGATTTGCGATACGAGAAGGCGGACGGACAGTCGGCGCCGGCGTCGTAACCGAAATATTGGAATAAGGAGCATTCTGTGCCAGGACAAAGAATAAGAATCAGTTTGAAAGCGTACGATCACAATCTTTTAGATAAAAGCACTAAGAAGATTGTGGCAACGGCGAAATCGACAGGTGCGATTGTTTCGGGTCCGATTCCACTGCCCACGCAGAGAACGGTTTACACTGTTTTGCGCTCGCCGCATGTGGATAAAAAATCCAGAGAACAGTTTCAGACAAAAATCCACAAAAGACTCATTGATATTTTGAATTCCACGTCGAAAACGGTCGATGCTTTGATGAAATTAGACCTACCGGCGGGCGTCGATATCGAGATTAAAGTATAACGGAAATACAGTTATGATTGGAATTATTGGAAAAAAATTGGGAATGAGCCAGATTTTCAAGGAATCGGGTGAGATCGTGCCGGTCACGGTCGTTCAAGCCGGTCCCTGTCCGGTCATTCAGGTAAAATCGAAAAAATCGGACGGATATGTTGCGGTACAATTAGGATTCGAGAAAAAAGTCGAACGCCTGATGAAAAAACCAGAACTCGGCCGTTTTAAAGCCGTCAAGGTAGAACCGCTTCGATATGTCGCAGAAATTCGGGATTTTGGCCCGACAACCGCGAAAGCCGGCGAGAGCATTACCGTCGAAATTTTCAAGGAAGGCGATATCGTCAAGGTTACCGGCACCTCGAAAGGGAAAGGATTTCAGGGAACCGTCAAACGCCATAATTTTAATGGCGGCCCGAAAACGCACGGTCAGAGCGATCGACTGAGAGCGCCGGGCGCAATTGGCGCATCGGCTTATCCGTCGCACGTCATCAAGGGAGTTAAGATGGCGGGCAGAATGGGCGGAACACAATCGACGATTCGGAATCTCAAGATTGCAAAAATAGACGCTGCTAACAACTTATTGTATATCAAGGGTGCCATTCCCGGAGCAACCGGTGGCATCGTAACTATTCGGAGGCAGGAAAGTTGAGCATAGAATTCACCATTTTTAAGAAAGACGGATCGGAATCCGGCGAGAAGATGGTATTTGACCAACCTTCTTTTACCGTCGAACCGCACGATCATTCGATCTGGCTGGCTGTAAAAGCCGAGATGACCAACAGCCGTCAGGGAACCGCTTCCTCCAAAACGCGCGCGGAAGTACGCGGCGGCGGAAGGAAACCGTGGAAACAAAAAGGACGCGGCACGGCGCGCGCCGGTTCCAGCACCAGCCCGGTATGGGTCGGTGGCGGAAAGGCATTCGGCCCGAAACCGAAAGTCTATGGAGTAAAGATCAATCAGAAGGTCAAACGTCTGGCCAGACAAAGCGCTCTCGCTTATAAATATCAGAACGGCAGCATTATTGTCGTGGAAGATTTCAACTTCGGCGATCCGAAAGCCAAGAATGTCCGCGAGTTGCTGGATAAGTTCAACATTTCCGAGAAACGAATCACGATGCTGGCGACGGAAATCACCGAAAATCTTTCATTAGCGGCGCGCAATTTTTATAACATTCTGTTGGTCGAAGCCGAACGCGCATCCACATATGATCTGTTGGACTGCGAAGTTTTGTTGATCGACCGGGCAGGCTTCGAAAAATTAAACAGTTGTCTCCTCGCGAATAAATAAAGGATCAACGATGTCTATCAAGGAAATTATCATCATCAAACCGCTCCTGACCGAGAAGATGAATGCACTTCAGGAAAAGGAACGAAAATATGGTTTCATTATCCATCCGAAAGCGAATAAGATCGAAGTCAAAAAAGCCGTTGAAGACCGTTTTGGCGTGAAAGTCGAGAAGGTTGCGACCATTCAAATGGGCGGCAAATTAAAACAGATGACGGTCAGAAGCGGCGGTAGAGTCATCCGGACTAACGGAAGACGTTCGAATTGGAAGAAAGCCATCGTGACGCTTAAGGAAGGTGAAAAAATAGATTTTTATCAGGGAGAAACCGCGGTATAAAGCTATGGGTATAAAAAAGATCAAACCGAATACACCTGGACAGCGCTTTAAAACGGTCGATACGTTTGAAGAGATTACGACGACTAAGCCGGAAAGAGGTTTATTAGCCGTTCAACAGAGTTCAGGCGGAAGAAATAACCGGGGACGCGTTACATCGCGCCGACGTGGCGGCGGCGTCAAACGCGCTTATCGTATCATCGATTTCAAGCGCGACAAATACGGCATCGAAGCTACCGTGAAAACAGTCGAATACGATCCGAATCGCAGTTCCCGCATCGCTCTGGTCTGCTATAAAGACGGCGAGAAACGGTATATCATTGCGCCGGACGGACTGGAAGTCGGTAACGTCATCATATCCGGATCCGAAGCGCCGATCAAGGTCGGCAATACGCTCCAATTGAAAAATATTCCGGCGGGCACATTTATTCACAACATCGAACTGAAGCCAAAAGGCGGCGGTCAAATCGCTCGCGGCGCAGGCACCTCCGCTCAGATCATGGCGAAAG
>JAQUKI010000288.1 GCA_028719225.1 Fidelibacterota bacterium
GACGTTGAACGAGTCCTTTTCCGAAACTGGTTTCGCCGACAACGATACCGCGGTCGAGATCCTGAACGGCGCCGGCGACGATCTCGCTGGCGCTTGCCGAGCCTCGATTGATCAACACAACCAGCGGAAACAAGTCATGTTTTTCGTCGCGTCCCGAATAGAATTCTTCGTTGGAATTCTTGATCCGGCCTTTGGTATAGACGATCATCTGCTTTCCCGGAATAAATTTGTCAGCGATTTTCACTGCCTGATCCAGAAATCCGCCACTGTTGTTCCGCAAGTCGAAGATCAACCGCTTCATTCCCATCCCTTCGAGTTTGGCGAGCGCTTTTTCAACTTCGTCCTCGGTCGTTTCGCTGAAGCGATTCAGGAAAATATAACCGGTGGTTTTATCCAGCATAAAAGATGCCGAAACGCTGAACAACGGAATTTCGTCCCGGATGATAATGACGTCGAAATCTTCCGTTCCTTCGCGGCGAACTGTGACGGTCACTTTCGAACCTTTCGGCCCTCGCAATTTTTTAACGACGTCGTCGCGCTGGATTTTGTAAGCGGATTCGCCGTCGATTTTTACAAACTTGTCGCCGATCGTGATACCGGCTTTTTCCGCAGGTGCGCCCGCAACGGGTGAAATAACCGTGATGAAACCGTCAAGCACGTCAAATTCAATGCCGACGCCTTCGAATTTTCCCGAAAAATCTTCCTGCACTTTGGACATTTGTTTCTGTTCGATGTAAACCGAGTGGGGATCGAGGCTTTCAAGTAATCCGGTATATGCGCCGTCCATTGCCTTGTCCCAATCAGGATTCTCGACGTAATTTTCGTTCACGAGGCCGACGATGTCGTTAAGTATTTTGAGTTTCTGGTAGAGATCGCTGCCGGTACCGCAAATGACTTTTCCGACCGGTGAGATCACTAAAAATAAAGTCAAAACAACCAGTATGATAGCCGGAACTGTAAATTTTTCTCGTATTTTCACTTTTTCATCCTTTTTTAAAAACCTGCTTAGATTTTAACATTCAATTGACAGAAAAACAAGTATGACACCGGCAAAACGGCGTTCAACGAACTCCGAAGATGAAGTTTGTTGGTCTCCGGTTAAAAATCCACCGCCGGAAAAAGTTTCAGAATGTTGAAGATATAATGCGACATACTTCTTCCAGAAACGCGCGGTCTTTTGTTTTGAACGCGGAAGGAACATGCGAGTCGATATCCAACTCCGCGACGAGCCGGCCGCTTTTAAAAACCGGCACGACGATCTCGCTCCGAACGTCGATACTGCAAGATAGGTAATTTTCCTCTTGGGCGACATCCTGAACGATGACCGTTTTTAGTTCGTCTGCCGCGCGTCCACAGATTCCTCTGCCGAACGGAATCCGAAGATGCTCTGTCGGCGCACCGACGAACGGACCGAGTACCAATTCCCGTTTTGTGTCATCGGTAATATAAAAACCGACCCAGTTGAAATACGGAACCGCACGGTTCAATGCCAAACAAATCGCCGAGAGTTTTTCATCTCGCTTCATCGGAGAAGCGACAATATTCTGAATTTCCTGTAATTCCGGAAACGGCATTCTGTTTTTTCCCGAGGATGTACCATCGAGACTTTGTATCTATATTTTAATAAAAATCTTCCGCCGATAAAGGATCCAGGCGAAAACGAACCAAATCAGAATGTAAGTCAGAGCATAAAAAAGAGACGCGTTGTACGGGCTTGCCCACGATTCGAAATAGTGTTGAAATAGAAAAGTCTTCAGTGCCATTGGTGTTCCGTCAGGCGATGCAACCTTCCACCATGAGACAAGCGCGCGCGCCGTCAGACTGGACAAAGCATAAACCACGATGGCATTCGACCCGAAAATGACAAACGGTTTCGACCATTTTTGATAGCCTTTGATATCGATCGCCCAGTAGCACATTGCCAGGAAAAGAAGCGCCATTCCTCCCATGAATACCGTGTAAGACGGCGACCAGAGATTTTTATTGATCGGGAACCAGATTCCCATGACTTCACCGACGACCAGTCCGATGATTCCAAATACAAACAACATAACGACTTTTTCAAGGTCGCTTTTTTTCGTCTTGAGCCAGTGAGCAGTCAGCACGCCAAACAGAACCGATGAAATCGCCGGGATTGTGCTGAGAATTCCTTCCGGATCGAAACCGGCGGCCGGTGCGCCGCTCCATGTATGACCTTTCAGTAAAATGTTGTCAACATACCACGCCGAATTTCCCATTTTATTGCCGGTCGGATCGTCGATCAAAGCCAGCATTCCGGCGCCGTAGCCGGGAACGGGGATCAATTTCATCGCCAACCAGTAAATGACCAAAAACGAAACAGCGAGAATCGCCTGCCATTTGACATTCGTATTGAGGACGATAATCGAAGCGATGGCATACGTTACGGCAATTCGTTGTAAAACTCCGGGAATCCGCAACGTGGACAAATTCACGCCCATAATACCGGCGGCGGCCAGCAGGAGAACGATAAAAGTCAGTGCAATCTTGATGTACTTTAAATATCGATCTTTT